>JAISCT010000048.1 GCA_031265355.1 Oscillospiraceae bacterium
GTTCGGGGCCTTGATGGCCACGGTGTCGACGGCGCGGTTGAAGGAGACGTTGGCCGCGCCCAGTTTGTTGACCAGCGCGTCTTTGATCGTGATCCGGTAGGTGTAGCTGCCGGAGTAGAAGTCTTTCAGCACCTGATCGGCCAGCGGACCGAGCAGGACGGCCTTGTCGACGTCGTCGCCCTTGAGGGGCAGGGTGTTGTCTTCATTCTTGAGCAGGACGATCTGCTCCTGGGCGGCGCGGAGCGCCACGTCGCGGTTGCGCTCGATCTGGTAGGCGCGGTTTGGGCCGTACCGCGTGAGCGGATCCTGCAAGTAGGGGTTCGCGATGCGCAGCTGGTCCAGGTCGCCGAGGCGCAGGGCCATCGACAGCGAACGCCGGGCGTTCTCCTCAAAATCCTGCTCGGTCGCCATGCCGCGGGCCAGCGCCTCGTAACGCAAGCCGTCGGCACTGCCGTAGTTGCGGAAGCTCCAGCTTTGCTGGCCGTTCTTTGTGCCCTGGGCCATGCCCAACGCCCGGCCGTTTGTGGTGTCGTCGAAGTAGCGCTGGCTGTGCACGAGGATGCTCGAACCGCTGCCGTAGTCGTTTGTGGTCGTGTACTCGTAGTGGCCGGTGCCCGGGTAGTCGGGCGTCCACTCGTAGAGCAGGTCGTGCTGCAGGGGGTTTACGGACATCGGTTTGCCGTTTACCACGGGGTAGGAGTTCATCAGCGACTTGGAAGCGCCCGCCGAGACCGGGTACTTGAAGGCCTTGTTGTAGTACTCGTTTGTGTTGCGCGGGGAGAACGAGCTGGCCACCCACAGCCGGTTGATCTCGACGTTGTACGCCATGAAGTGCTTCAGGATCGGGATGAACTGCTGGTAGCCGTCTTCGGTCCGTCCGTTCATCGCGCCCGCCATCGCGGTGGCGAGGCTACCGGTGAGATAGGCGTCCTCGCCCAGCGTCTCGTAGGCGCGGCCGTAGCGCGGGTCACGCAGCAGGTCGACCACCGGCGACAGACGGCCGGTGGCGTTGATGTTGGCCGCGAGGGACTCCTTGGCGATGACGTCGCCGATTTTGTCAAACAGGTCCTTGTCCCAGCTCTGGGAGAGACCCAGCGAGCTGGGGAACACGGTGGCGTAGCCCTCCCAGGCGACGCCGTGCAAGCCCTCGCCGCCGCCGCTACGACTGCCGCTGACGCCGAGCCGCGCGCCGACGCCGGAGGCCATCTTCTCGTCCAGCGTCATCCGGGAGATGAGGTCATTGAGGCGGGCGCCGGCCTCCACATCGGGGTCGTAGAAGTCATACACTTTGGTGAAGGGGAATGTCGGGGGCGGATCCGAGTCGGCCAGCGCCGACGGCACCGCCAAGGTGAGCAGGGAAGCCGTGAGCGCGAAGGCCAGGATGAGTGACAGGAGCCGACTGAGATGTCTGGTGTGTCTCATGGGATGGGTCAACCTCCTCCTACAGTGTAAAGTGATAAAAAACGCCACGCACCCATTTCCCTGAAACCTGCCTGAAAAAGAAGTTGTCTGAATGGGTTGAACACAACACAACAAAACCGGAACGACACTTCATTTTTGAGTTGGCCGACAAGAAAACAGACCGTGGACAAGGTGCTCGATATTGTGGAGATATGTAAAAATATACCTTTTTGAAAATGGAAAATCTCTGTGCATTTTCCTCATACGCACCGCTTGATGCATATTGACAGATATTCACAAGGCTATGGGAGCGCATTCCACGCAGCTTGCTCATTTTTAATAAAGTATAGCCTTTTAAGGCCGCAAAAATCTCTCTATTGTGACAGCGTCTCGTGCCGTTTGAATCCTCGGCCCAGCACTTCGCGGGCGCTCATGACAATCAAGAAGGCGTCCGCGTCGGCCTCCGCCACCAGGCGTTTCAGCTGGGTAATCTCGTGGCCGCGCACGGCGCACAGCAGGGCGGCGCGCGCCTCGCGAGAGTACATGCCGGTGCCCGACAGGGAGGTAACGCCGCGGCCCAGGGTGTGCAGGAGAGCATCGGACACCCGCGCCGGGTCTCGGGTGATGATGAACGCGGCGGCGGCGTTGTCCTGCCCCATGAGGACGCTGTCCATGACGACGGAGGTCACATACTGGACGACCAGCGCGTACAGGGCGCTCTCCAGACTCCGGTAGACCAGCGCAGAGATGAGCACCACGACGGCGTTTACGATCAGGTTGAGGCGGCCGAGACCGACGCGCTCCCATTTGAGGCGGAGCAGCCGGGCCAGGATGTCGCTGCCGCCGGTGGTGGCGCCCCGGGAGAAGACGAGTCCCAGGCCGGCCCCGGAGAGGACGCCGCCATACAGAGCCGCCAACAGGGGATTGTCGCTGTAGGTGAGCGCCCACCGCGCGGCCAGCGGGGCCAGCGCGTCGAGCAGCAGGGAGGACAGCACGGTGGCCGCCAGAGTCCGCACGAGGAAGTTCCGCCCAAGGAAGCGCAGGCTGAGCCAAAACAGGGGAAGATTCAAAAGCAGTGTGAGCGTACCGACCGGCAGCGACAGCGTGCCGCCCAGCAGCAGCGCGATCCCCGTCACGCCGCCCAGCGGGATTACATTGGGAGCGATGAACACGACGACGGCCGCCGCGTAACAAAACGCCCCCGCGAAGATCACCGCGCCGTCTATAACATGCCTCGTTCGCACCAGGGCAGCACCTCCAAAAGATAATCCATAAATTGAAAATTATCAACTATCAACTGTCAATTGTCTATGGGCAGCTGGGCGAAGAGCGTTTCGAGCCGCGCCGCCTGGCCGGTCAGAAACAGATAGCCCCACAGCGCTTCCAGCGCTGTGGCGAGGTGGTATTCCTCCCGCGTGGCCGCTTGGGGGACGGCGCGCGTCTGGGCGTTGCGGCCGCGCCGGAAGACGGCGCGCTCCTCTTCCGACAGCATCTCCCAAAGCTGCCGCGCGTATCCGGCTTGGGCGCCGGCGCGCACGCGGCGCACGGTTTCCCGGTGCAGATCGCCCGCCGTGATCCGGCCGGACAGGCACAGCCGCGTACGCACCATGAGTTCGAACACGCCGTCGCCCACATGGGCCAGCGCCAGGGTGTGGAAAGCGTGCAGCGCCGCGGGGTCGCAGTCCGGGCGAAGATACTCCATACAAATATTCATCCTTTCCTCTCATCCGGCGGGTATGCGGGTATCCCGAACGTTGTATTGCCCGCCCGCCTATGATATAATGATCTGACTCTTTGGGGCCTCTCTGACGACGCGCCGCGCCATATCGCACCGTCGTCGTCCCCCAAATTATCAACTATCAATTATCAACTATCA
The DNA here is from genome assembly GCA_031265355.1 of Oscillospiraceae bacterium. Taxonomy (NCBI): domain Bacteria; kingdom Bacillati; phylum Bacillota; class Clostridia; order Eubacteriales; family Oscillospiraceae; species Oscillospiraceae bacterium. The sequence goes on from JAISCT010000048.1 coordinate 3,278, forward strand.
ATTGTCAAGTTGGGGGTTGTGGTATGCAGACTGTCCGTTACTCCGTCGTCGTACCCGTCTACAACGAGGAGGCGGTTATCGAGGAGACCTGCCGCCGGTTGACCGGGGTCATGGAGGGGCTCGGCGAGCCGTATGAGATCATCTTTGTCAACGACGGCAGCCGCGACACGACGCCGCAGAAGGCCGGCGCGCTCTGCCGGGGGGACGCGCGCCTCCGGCTGCTCTCGTTTGCCCGCAACTTCGGTCACCAGGCCGCCATCACGGCCGGCATGGAGTACGCGGCCGGCGAGGCCGTCATCGTCATCGACGCCGACCTGCAGGACCCGCCCGAAGTCATCCCGGCCATGATCGAGCGGTGGAAGGCCGGCTACCGGGTCGTCTACGGGAAACGCCTGAAACGCAAGGGAGAGGGCATCCTCAAAAAAGTCACCGCCAAGCTGTTCTACCGTGTGCTGCGGGCCATGACCGATGTGGACATCCCGGTGGACGCCGGCGACTTCCGCCTGCTCGACCGGCGGGTGTGCGAGGCGCTGCAGGCGCTGCCCGAGCGCAACCGCTATGTGCGGGGGCTCGTGAGCTGGGTGGGGTTCTCTCAGACAGCCGTGGAGTATGTGCGCGAGGAGCGCTTCGCCGGCGAAACCAAGTATCCGCTGCGCAGGATGCTTGCCCTCGCCGGAGACGCCCTCACGTCATTCTCTTACAAACCGCTGCGCTTGTCAATCTACCTGGGCGGGCTGCTTACGGCGGGCTGCGCCGTCTATCTGTTCATCGCGCTCATTTTGTGGCTGACAGGCCGTTCGGCACCGGGCTGGACCCTCGCGCTGCCGCTGTTCGCGGACGGAGTGCTTCTGCTCATGCTGGGCATCGTGGGCGTCTATCTCGGCCGTCTCTTCGACGAAGCCAAGCGGCGGCCGCTGTATATCGTTGCGGATGCCGTGGGGTTCGCGCAGACGCCTCCAGCCGAGCCGTGTACGGACGCAGCGGCTGCCAGCGGACGAAAATAAAGTGTGAAAAATGGAATAAAAGCCTTCGACGGGGCTCCACCGGACCGAGGCGGGAAAAAATCTGGGGTTTTTCATAAAATTTTCTTGTGCTTTGGCGTGTCAGGTGTTAAGATATCTGTGCGGAAGATGCTCAAAACTGGTCAGGAGGGGTATGTCCATGTATAATTTGTTCTTGTACGGAAGCGCGGCGGCTGTCGTCACAGCAGTGCTCACACTGGTGATTGCCTTAGGTCTCTGGGTGCTGTATGCGTTGGGGTTCATGGAAGTGGCCAAAAAGAGTCCGTACGCGAAATTCGCTTGGATGGCCTGGGTGCCGGTCTGCAACTACTATTTGCTTGGGCTCTTGGTGCCGGATCCATACATCGGGAAGTTCAAGCTCAACCAGTTCAGCGTCATGTTGGCCGCGCTGGCCGGTGTGATGCTTTTGGGCGACGTCGCCGTGCTCGGCTGGCTGATCAGCCTCGGGTTTTACGCGCTCACCGTGCTCATCAACATGGAGATCTTCAAGCGCTACCGGCCGCAGAGCGCCGTGGTGCTGGCCATCTTTTATCCCATCGGCTACTTCATCATCCGTTCACAGGTCATGAGCGGCGGGGCCGCTCCGCAGCGGCCGGCCGGGTATGCGCCGGGCTACCAGGCGCCGCCTCAGCCGGGTTACCAGCCCGCGCCCGACGCGTCCGCCTACCAGCAGCCGCCGGCCCAGCCGGGGTATCAGCCGCCGCAGCCGGGGTATCAGCCCGCGGAATATCAGCAGCCGCCGCAGCCGGGGTATCAGCCGCAAGGGCCCGGTGTGCCGCCCCTGCCGCCGCAGTAACCACGGCTCTAGTAGGCTGTGTCATCTAAAGGTTGTCAGCAAGCGGCGAGGATTTTTTTCGTCAGACAAGGCGGCGGGTTCCGCTGATACTGGCGTGTATCAGCGGGTTCCGCCAACGCTGTCTGGAGGGAAAAAGACCGACGCTTGGTAAACATTTAGGTGACACAGCCTACTAGCTTGTCACGCGGGCCATCGGCGTACTGCCGATGGCCTGTGCGCCTTATTCCCGTTTTTCGGTGGGCGCTTCGTTGGAGGCGCTGCCCGCCAGACCGGTTCGCGCTGTGGGAGTGAGTGAGAGGTTTTTGTTTTTTGAAGGAGAGGTTTTGTGATGCAATACAGGCAATTTGGGCGTTTGGAGGACAAGGTTTCGCCGCTGGGGTTTGGGATGATGCGACTGCCCACGCGAGACAACGCGCCCTTCAGCAGTGACGTGTATGAGGACGAGGCGATCGCCATGCTCCGGTATGCCATCGACAATGGCGTCAACTACGTGGATACGGCTTACCCGTACCACAGCGGGCAGAGCGAGGTGGTCACCGGCCGTGCGCTGAAAGACGGGTACCGGGCCAAGGTGAGGCTCGCGACCAAGTCGCCCGTGTTTCTCATCCAGGGGGCGGGCGATTTCGACCGGTTTTTGGAGGAGCAGCTGTGCCGGTTGGAGGACGAATACATCGACTATTATCTCCTGCATGCTCTGAGCGGCGAGCGCTGGACGGACGTCGTTTTGCGCTATGACCTGCTCGCGAAGGCGGAGCGGGCCAAACGGGCCGGCAAGATAGGACACATCGGATTTTCATACCACGACAACCGCTACGAAAATTTTCTGCAAATCGTGGACGGCTACGACGGCTGGGAGTTCTGCCAGATCCAGCTCAACTATCTGGACACGGAGAACCAGGCGGGTCTCGCCGGGCTCCGGTACGCGGCCGCGCGCGGACTGGGCGTCGTCGTCATGGAGCCGCTGCTCGGCGGCAAGCTCGCCGCCCCGCCCGCGAAGGTGCGGGCCCTGTGGGAGGCGCACCCCGTGCAAAAGAGTCCCGTGGCGTGGGCCCTCGACTGGCTGTGGGACATGCCGGAGGTCTCGCTCCTGCTGAGCGGCATGAGCGACATGCGGCAGACCCGGGAGAACGTCGCCTGTGCCAAGGCCGCGCGGGTCGGTATGCTGACGCCGGAGGACGCGGCGCTGATGGAACGCGTCCAGGCCGCGTTCAAGGCAGTAGAGAGCATTCCCTGCACGCAGTGTTCGTACTGCATGCCCTGCCCCAGCGGCGTCGATATCCCAAAGAATTTCGAGGCGTACAACATTGGGTTGATGTTTGAAGACAGGGCCCTCGCGCGGGCGGAGTACGAGCGGCTCCCCGTGTTCGGCGGGCCCTCGGCCCAGGCCGCCTTCTGCGTCGGCTGCGCCGCCTGCGAGCCCAAATGCCCGCAGGGCATCGACATCAGCCGGTGGATGCCGGTGGTGCGTGAGACGCTGGGGGCATAGAGAGATAGCAATACCACAAATATGCTGAACATTCTCACAATGACGCAAAAAAATGCGGCTTCAATTCTTGACAAATCTCTGCGGGAATGGTAAACTATATAGGCCGCTTCGTAGGGGTTAGATAAGTGGGAATTTCTAAGCATTCTCCACCCCGAGAGCGAGACTGAGAACAAGCGAGGGAAATGCATGCACGCCATCATTGAAACCGGCGGCAAGCAGTATCGGGTGCAGGAGGGCGACGTCCTCTTCCTTGAGAAGCTGCCCGCCGAGGAGGGCGCGGACGTGGTCTTCGATCGCGTATTGGCCGTCTTCACGGACGACGACGTAAAGCTCGGGGCGCCCCTGCTGTCTGGCGCCAAAGTGAGCGGCACCGTGCTGAAGCACGGGAAGGACAAGAAGATTCTTGTCTTCAAGATGAAGGCCAAGAAGACATACCGCCGCCGGCAGGGCCATCGTCAGCCCTACACGAAGGTGGAGATCGGCAAGATCGAGGCCTGAGGGTCCGTCGAAAAGACGTTGCGTCAGATTTGACAAATCTATGTTCCGCCAGACCCTGATAGCGCGCAACAAGCGAAATCAATCGCCGGCCAGCGGCGGGCGAGACTTTTGACACGTAAACCATCATATAAGTGGAGGCTACACCATGGCTCATAAAAAGGGGATGGGCTCCTCGCGCAACGGCCGCGAGTCGGAGTCCAAGCGACTGGGCGCAAAACGCGCCGACGGCCAGTTTGTGTTGGCCGGCAATATTTTGGTGCGGCAGCGCGGCACAAAGATCCATCCCGGCACCAATGTGGGCCGCGGCCGTGACGACACGCTCTTCGCTCTGGCGTCCGGCCGTGTCCGTTTTGAGCGGCTGGGCCGCGACCGCAAGCAGGTTTCCGTCTACGCGCCGGCCGAGTGAGACCGGGCGCGGCAGGGCCCGGGGCGGGTCTGTTTTTGCCGTACATGTTGCGAACGGGGCCGGGCTTTGCCCGGCCCGTTTTTCGCGGCGCAGCGGCGCGGACAAGCGTGTCTCTGGGCGCGCCGGCGACGGTTCAGGGGTCGGCGGTGCGTCTATGATGTTGACACCGGAACCGGTGACGAGAGGCGCCCGGTGATGAGAGGCGCCCAAGTGGGAGTTTCAATGCATGTTTATTGATACGGCCAAGATCATTTTGCGGGCGGGGCGCGGCGGAAACGGCGCCGTTTCCTTTCATCGGGAGAAGTACGTGGCGGCCGGCGGCCCGGACGGAGGCGACGGCGGCCGGGGCGGGCACATCTATCTGGTGACGGATCCCGGCCTGTCCACGCTGATGGATTTCCGTTACCGCCGCCGTTACGAGGCCGCCGGCGGCCAAAACGGCGGGACCAAGGGCTGCAGCGGGCGCGGCGGCGCCGATCTGACGATCCGCGTGCCGCCCGGTACGTTGCTGCGCGACGCGGCCACCGGGGCCGTCATTCACGACATGTCCGCCGCCGAAGGCCGCTACCTCGCGGCCCGAGGCGGGCGGGGCGGCTGGGGCAACCGGCACTTTGCCACCGCGACGCGGCAGTGTCCGCGCTTTGCCAAGTCGGGCCTGCCCGGCGAGGAGCGGGACGTCATGCTGGAGCTCAAATTGCTGGCGGACGTGGGGCTTGTGGGGCTGCCAAACGCCGGGAAGTCCACGCTGCTCTCCGTCGTATCCGCCGCGCGGCCCAAGATAGCGGGCTACCCCTTTACCACATTGACCCCGAATCTGGGGGTGGTGCGCGTGGGGGAGGGCAGCGCTTTTGTCATGGCCGATATCCCCGGCCTGATCGAGGGCGCGGCCGGCGGCGCGGGGCTTGGACACGAATTTTTGCGGCATGTGGACCGCTGCCGGCTGCTGGTCCATGTGGTGGACGTGTCCGGCCTGGAGGGCCGCGACCCGGCGGAGGATTTTGACACGATCTGCGCGGAGCTGCGCGCCTACAGCCCGTCGCTGGCCGAGCGGCCTCAGATTGTGGCCGCCAGCAAATGTGACCTTCTGCCAGACGGCGGCGGGCCGCTTCAGGCGTTCACGGAGCGCTTGGCCGCCCGGGACATTCCGCTGTTTCCGATCTCCGGCGCCACCCGGTCCGGCGTGGACGCGCTGACGGCAGCCGTGGCCGCCCGGCTGCAGGCCCTGCCGCCGGTGACGGTGTACGAGGACGAATATGTCCCGCCGCCGCCCGATTTGGGCAGCCCGGACGAGATGACCATCCGGCGCGAGGATCGCACCTGGCTTGTGGAGGGCGTTTGGCTCGCGCGGCTGCTGGGCAATGTGAATCTCTCGGATTATGAGTCCCGCATGTATTTCGACCGGATGCTGCGCGGTGCGGGGCTCTTTGCCCGTCTGGAGGCGCAGGGCATCGTCGAGGGCGACGTCGTCAGCATCTACGACTGCGAATTTGAATACGTGAAGTGAGAGACTGTTCAAGAGTCACGTGCGAATGCTTGCTTGTAACAGTCCTTAAAATCCAAAAACAAGCCGACTTGCGGGCCCGAAAGGAGTGAGCGACTGTGTCAGGGCATTCAAAATGGAAAAACATCGCGCACAAAAAAGAGAAGACCGACGCCCAGCGCGCCAAGATCTTTACAAAGCTCTCGCGCGAGATCATTGTTGCCGTGCGGGAGGGCGGGCCGGATCCGGCCTCGAACGCCCGGCTGAAGGACGTCATTGCCAAGGCGCGGGCCGGCAACGTGCCGTCGGACAACATCCGGCGCGTCATCGAGCGGGTCGCCGGCGGCGGCGCGGGGGAAACTTACGAGTCGATCCGTTACGAGGGTTACGGGCCGGCGGGGGTGGCGGTCATTGTCGAGACGATGACGGACAACCGCAACCGCACTGCCTCCGAGATGCGCCACTACTTCGACAAAAACGGCGGCAACCTGGGGCCTTCGGGCTGTGTGGCCTGGTCCTTTGATCCCAAGGGCGTCATCGTCATAGAGCGGACGGACCGCGACGAGGACGACGTCATGATGACAGCACTGGAGGCGGGGGCGGCGGACTTCGCCGACGAGGACGAAGTGTTTGAAATCTACACGGTGCCGGAGGACTTCGGGGCTGTGTGCGAGACCCTGGAGAAAAAGGGTTACGCCTTCTTGTCGGCGCAGGTGGAGCTCGTGCCGCAGACCTATGTGACGCTGACGGACGAGGAGCAGATCAAAGGCATGCAAAGACTGCTGGACATGCTGGAGGACAACGACGACGTACAAAATGTTTGGCACAACTGGGAGGAGTGACCGTCCGCGCGGCGGCGCCCGGCGCCGGCGGCCCGGCGCGGTGCTGTGGCTCCTCGCGTGCCTGTCGCTGACCGGCTGCGTCCCGGCGGATCCGGCCCCGGCCGTCCCCGTCATACAGGCGACAGTCCCCCCCGCCGGCGGCCCGGATACGACCCTGCCGCCGGCTTTGCCGTCCCCGGCCGTTTTGCCGGGTTCTCCGTCTGTCCCGGCGGCCCCGGCGTCCGAACCGCCGAAGGCATCCGATGCGCCGGATGCCTTCGAAACGGACTCCGCCCCGGCGCCGCTGCCGGACGGATTTGTCTATGTGAGCGACGTGGCCCCGGGGGTTGCGGAGTCGCTGCGCTACGCGACAAAGGACAACTTCACGGGCGCCGTGGTGGACGGCTACGGCGCCGGGATGCGCGCCGTACTGACCCGGCCGGCCGCCGAGGCGCTGGCGCGTGTACAGGCGTCGCTCGCGGCCGAGGGGCTGGGGCTCAAGATCTTTGACGCCTACCGCCCTCGGCGGGCGGTGGATTGTTTTCAGGCCTGGGCGGCCGGGCCTGACGACCCGGTACGCAAGGCCGTTCACTATCCGGACATAGAGAAGACCGCCTTGGTGGCGTCCGGCTACATTGCGCGCCGCTCCGGCCATTCGCGGGGCGCTACGGTGGATCTGACGCTGTGCGACGCGGCGACCGGGGCGGAGCTCGACATGGGCGGGCCGTTTGACTTTTTTGGCCTGCTCTCCCACCACGGGGCGTCTGGACTGACCGACGACCAACAGGCCCGCCGCCGGCGTCTGAAAGACGCCATGGCGGCGGAGGGTTTCGCCGCTTATGAAAAAGAGTGGTGGCACTACACCCTCCAAAACGAACCCTTCCCAGACACCTATTTCGACTTCGTGACCGTTCCCGGACAGTGACGACAGCCAAAACCGCCGAGGCAGTTCTACCAAGTCTACGCGCGAAAACTCTCTTGTGTGATTGGTAACAAGAGTCGCCCGCATGGATTTAACGTGAGTGGCAATCAGCATTACCGAAATGTTAGAGATTGAGTACGATGAATCCGACGATCGCCAATGACAGGAGGCTCGGACGTGGAAAATCAAAACCTTGAATGGAAAGAGACTTGGCGCGATGAATATATGAAAACACTCTGCGCTTTTGCCAACGCTTCCGGCGGGACTTTGGAAGTTGGACGCGATGACGACGGGGTGGTCATTGGTGTCAAAGATACGGCAAAACTCTTGGAGGATTTGCCGAACAAGATCAAGAACGCGATGGCGATTATACCCAATATCGCCGCCTGCGAAACGGATGGCAGGGAATATATCGCAATAACCGTAAGAGCATACCCGTTTCCCATCAGCTATCACGGCGTTTATTACATCCGTTCAGGTAGCACGTCACAAGAGCTCACAGGCAATGCGCTTGACGAGTTTATGCTCCGCAAACAGGGTAAGACATGGGACGGCGTTCCCGTGCCGTATGTGAAGTTCGATGACTTCGAAAGCGACGCTTTTAAAGCATTCAGACGTAAAGCCGTAGCAAGTGGCCGTTTGACGACTCAGGATTTGGAGATAACCGACGAGATGCTTTTGAAAAGTCTGCGTCTTGTCGATGGCGACTACTTAAAGCGTGCGGCGTTGCTCATTTTCCACCAAGACCCTGAGAATTGGGTGCCGGGAGCGTATGTTAAAGTAGGTCTTTTCAAGAATGCCGCCGACATTCTCTATCAGGATGAAATCCACGGCTCACTTATTACAATGGCGGATAAGGTCGAGGATTTGGTCTATACGAAGTATTTCAAAGGTCTGATCAGTTATGAAGGACTTCAACGGATAGAAACGTTTCCTGTACCGAGACGGGCTTTCCGTGAAGCCATTTTGAACGCTATCCAGCACAGAGACTACAGCACTGGGAATCCGATTCACATTCATATATACCCGGATAAAGTGCTGATATACAACGACGGCAGATTGCCTGAAAATTGGACGGTCGAAAAACTGTTTGCCACACACACTTCAATGCCACACAATCCACTCATTGCGGGCGCGTTTTTCCGTTCCGGGCAGATTGAGGCTTGGGGGCGCGGCATTGAGAAAATCACTGACTCCTGCAAGTCTTGGGGCAAGCCGGAACCATTTTACGAAGTGCGCTCAAACTACGTCATGATTGGATTTAACACCAATGTCGGCATCGTAGAAAACATCGTAGAAAACATCGTAGAAAACGTCGGTGTAAACTCTGTTCAGACTAAGATACTTGAGCTGATGCAAGCCGAGCCGAGGATAACTGCAAAAGCCATTGCCAGTGAAGTCGGTATAGCGCCGCGCAATGTTCAGGTTCATATTCAAACGTTAAAAACGTTAGGCTTAATAGAACGCGTCGGCGCTCCCAAGGGCGGGCATTGGGTGATCAAACTGCCAAAATGACAGCCGTCCCGCTGTTTCCGATGAGGACGAGGCGAGTTCCTCAGCCATTCGGTTAAAGTCCTCAAACATCACTGTACTGTTTCCGGAGACGCCGCCGGATTCACGCCGAAAACGTTGCATCCCCTGTCGTATTTCTCGGTCAATTGTCGTGACAGCGTAACGACAATTCGTTTTCCGTAATCGGCACGTTTGTTTTTCAGCACATTGCTGTTGACCTTGGGCAGCGTCAAGATTGAGTTGTCCAATCCTCCAAAGCAAGCCCATCCACTCGCGAAAACTCTCTTGTGTTATTGGTAACAAGAGTCGCCCGCATGGATTTAGCGTGAGCGGCAATCAGCATGTCCATGATACCGATGGGGGTGCCGCGCCCTCGCAGCACTGTATTAATCCTGCCATATTCGGCGGCTGACGTTCCGTCAAATGAATGTACCGCTACCACCGATAAAAACGCGATCAAAGCGTTCCTGTTTTTCTCATATGACTGACTGTTGTATACACCAAATTCAAGCTCCGCCAGCACAATGGAGGAAATGGTAACATCGTCATTCTTTTTGGACTCAAAAACCGACAAAACATGAGGAACGTGTTTCAGCATAAAAATACAGGTGTTGGTATCGAGCATATATTTCATAAATATTCCCTCGGAGTTTGAAGATGCTCCTGTCTTGCCGCTAAAATCGTTTCACCCAAATCGTCGCTGACAGGAGAGCTGCTTAAAAAACCCGACCATGCGCCATCTTTTGGAAATAAGAGCACAATATCTCCCACTTTGCGGATACCGACTTCGTCTCCGGAGAACCTATACTCTTTGGGGAGCCGTACAGCTTGACTTTTCCCATTGACAAACAGCTTTGCGGTTTCCATGCGAATCACCTCCTCTTGAGTATATACTATAATATATATTACGTCAAGAGGTAATGGAGCATGGTCCTGGAATTTGAAAAAATATTTCTTGAAATACTTGACAAAAATGTAAATATATGTAATAATAAAGAAGATGAAATTCATTTTGTCTTGATGGCAGAATGCAAAAGTGAATTTGAAAAAGCGGGATAATTCGCCGTGTTTGCGGCGAGCGAGGCTTTTGACATTTGAACAAGATATGGTTGGTGAAAGTATGTCTTATATCAGCAATGAGATGGCGGGGCGAAAAGTCGCTGTCCTTGTCGAAACTGAGTATATACACGATGAGGTTGAGTATTATAAGACTTTTTTCGGTTCGCTCGGTGCACAGGTTGATTGTATGACCTATCTTTGGGGGCAGAGTGAACGTCGGATAATCTGTGACATAACGGACACGGAAAATCCGGAATCTCAAATACATACAATGCTCATCGACAAAGAAATCGCCAAATACAACCCGAACGATTATGATATTGTGCTTGTGGCGGCGAATTATGTGGCCTGCCGTTTGCGTGAAATTCCGCCCATGGGAAGTCTCGGAAGTGTTGATACGCTTCGCTCTCCTGCCGCCGTCAGATTTGCCGCAAGTGCGATGGCGAATCCTTTCATTGTGAAAGGTTGTTTGTGCCATTCGCTATGGCTTTATACCGCTACACCGGAATTGCTGAAAGGCAGAAAAGTGATTTGTCATACAGTGGTTCTTGCCGATATCCAGAACGCCGGTGCCATTTATCTCCCCGATGAATCGCATGTCGTCGTTGATAACGATTTGGTGACGGGTCGTTCAGTGGCGGATTTGAAAGAATATTGCAACAGGTTGCTCGTCACTTGGCGAAAGATAAACAACAAACAATAAGGGTCTGTCGAAAAATAATCTATACATTTGACTTGCCCTTTTGCGCCTCGGCCGCGTTGCCGGAACCCTTGAATACTACAAGTATTCGCGGAACCCGGCGCCTTGCCGGG
>JAISCT010000049.1 GCA_031265355.1 Oscillospiraceae bacterium
CCTGAGCGCGTTCCCGGACGCCACGTCCGTCTCCGGGTACGAGGACGCCCGCGCGTCCGCCGCGTGGGCCGTAGGCGCGGAGCTGCTCCGCGGCCGCGCGAGCGGCGTGCTGGACCCGCTCGGCACCGCCACCCGCGCCGAACTGGCCGCCCTGCTCCACCGCTTCCACCTCGCATTTGCCACGCCAGCAACTGACGAAGGGGGGTAAGGATTTATACAGTGTTTATAGTACACGGTGTGCCTTCGCAACATCCGCAGCAGACAAAGGGAAGTAAGGTGTTTGCAATGAAAAAGCTCATACTGCCGTTTTCCATTCTCGTCGCGGGCGGTTTGGCCGTGCTGCTCTATCTGGTTTTGAGCGGCGCTGCTTTCGCGCCCGCCGCGCCGGCCAAAACCGGGTCGGAAAGCGGTTACGCGCGCGCCGCGTTCGAGGGCGTTTCCGAAGATCCGGCGAAGGGTGAATCATTCCTTGTTTGCGGGACGGGCGGGAGACTCGACAGAATTTACGCCGACAAAAGCGTCAGCACTTTGTCGTCCGGCGTCGAAACGGATCTGACAAGCATCCTGGCCGGTTCGGGTATAACGATTGTCGGCGGCGAAAGAGGCGCCTTGCTTTACAGCCGCGACGGGGAGACGTTCGCGCGCGGCGCGTCGGGCGTTAAATCAGACATATTGGGGCTTGCCGCCTTTAAAGGCACGTACTACGCCTGTACGAGCGGCGGAGAGGTGCTGTCGTCTCCCGACGGGGTGAAGTGGAAAGTCCGGAGAGGGCTGGCGGCGAATCCGCTCATATCGATTGAGGCCAATGACGACTATATGATGGCAATTACGGCCGAAACCGATATCCTTGTTACATATGATGGCGAAGAGTGGACAGTAAGCAACTTTAATACGCAATACGACGGGTTCTATGAAAAGTACCTCTTTACAAACATGCGGAACCTTGGGCCGACGTTCTTCGTGCTCGGCCAAATTATGGAAAACCCAGGAACGCCCATCATTATGTTTACCGACAACGCGGGCGAGGTTTGGATGTTCAAGACGCTGATGGAGATCGACCAAAAACCGCCCGAGACGTATTATCCCCTGCACATCAACGACATAAGCGTTTTCACAGATCAGCTTATCGCCGTCTGCAACGGCGGACGCGTGCTGACCGTGACCGAATGCCCCGTGTGCAACACGGTACTGAGCGCTTCGGGCGCGGATTTGCGCGCATTGGCGATAGGCGACACGTTTATGATAGCGGCGGGCGGCGGCTTCGAATTCGCCGTGCTGAACAATCTGGAAACGCGTCAGGACACAATCAAGGCCGAACAGGCCCTGACCGATTTTACGAACGGCGCGGTGATCATTGATGTGCGCACGAAGGAGGAATATGATGAGGGACATATAAAAGGCTGCCTGCATATTCCGGTTGACGAGATAGAAAGCAGGCTGGCGGCGGAGGTACCCGACCGGCAGACCGAACTGATCTTCTACTGCAAAGCGGGTACCAGAGCGCAGGCCGCTGTGGAAAAAGCGCAGCAACTCGGATATCAAAAGGTGTTCAATCTGGGGGGGCTCAGTGATTGGCCGTATGATACCGAGTGAGGGGATGTAATGGGTAAGCGGGCGCGTGGATTTCGCGGCGCTTCCGGTGTCTGATGTAAGGGGGTGAGGCGGCTCAAAATATGAGCAGTAGGGGGAACGCAGTGATTTTAGGAGATGATTTGATTGAGGAAGTCGAAGTTTTTTGGAAGTGTATGCATACTCAGCTGCCTACTTGCGATGGTGATGCAGTCAGTTGTGTTTTCCGTGGCGGAAAGCGATGCTGCTGAACCTGTAACCGTCCATTTTAACTACAATTACACTGGCGCGCCTGCCGCCCCTGCTTCGTTTACAAAAACAACTGGCAATGATGGCAAGCTGGCCTCTTTCCCGGTTGAGCAGACGCTTCCGCAGGTTGGCGCACGGGCGGGCGGCAACGGAAGCACCGCCGATTACGGATTCGCGGGCTGGTACCGGAACCTTGACGGAACAGGCGAAAAAGTAACCCTTGACACGGTATTTATAGAGGATACCGAGCTGTACGCCAAATGGGAGAATGTCCCATCTCTGTACAAAGAGTATCAGGATTATTTCCTTTTCGGGCAGTTCGGCGCTTACAGCGCCGCAGGCCAAGTCGGAACGCAATATAACATCAACTGCCCGGCGAACGAGTTCAAGTTGTCAGGTCAGCTCGACACAAATAACTCCCGCAGTGATTTTACGGCTGCCAGGACAAGGATCAGCGCCGACGACTCGCTGACTGAGGAACAGAAAGAAGCGGCCCTTATCGAGGCGGCAGGGAAAGTCCGCATCAATGCCCAGGTGAACACCGGCGTAATGGCGACATTAAACAATATGCGCACCTGGAACAACACGCACCCCGATGACAAGAGATATGCCCGTTTCCACTGTGTGGCGTGGCACGGCGGGCAGCAGCCGAACCAGTTCTTCACGATGGGATATTCATATTCCAACGACGCGAACGGTTTGTCGCGGCCGCAGGACATTACGCTCGCTACGAACGACGACGCTTTCGCGACGCGTGAAATCATGAAGGCGCGCCTGGACGACTACATCAGGCAGCTTGTCGATAAGCTCGCCCCTTACAGTGATATTATCGTAAGCTGGGATATTATCAATGAACCAGTTGACGACTTCACCGGGCAGATCAGAAACGGTTCGGACTCCAATTCTCAGCGCGGCCAGTGGGGCCTTGTCTGGCACGACAAGAACCCGGCAAAAAATCCTGATGGCTCAAACAAATTCGGCACCGCGCCGGACGAGATGGGCGTCATTTACAACCAAGACAGGCTGTACGACGAGTCCGAATGGATGAGGCAGGCGTTTACTTCTATCGCTTATTATTCAGATAAGTGGAACCGGGAGCATCCAACTTCTCCTCAGCTTGCGTGGGGTTTTTATGTGAACGATTATATGGACAGCAACAAGCTGTATACAAAGCTTGAGCCAACGTTTGATATCCTCCGCTGGATCAGGCGCGACGTCGATCTGAAAGGCTTTAAACTTGGCTACGGGTTCCAGGGAAGGCTTGCGTGGGCATACCCGACAATCGACATGCTCAAGAAGCAGGCTGAAGACGCTCTTGAGATATGCGATGAGATCGCCGTCACAGAAGGCGATATCAGAAGCGATTTCGAGCCAAACCCGTTCTTTGACCCGACACAGCAAACCCGCCCCGTCCGCGCGGGCGATACGCCGAAATGGACGGCAGGCGACCTGAACAGCGGTTCGGGCAGCACGTCCAATCCGACCGCCAGCACCCTCACAAACACGTTCGACACACACAATTCGCCTGTGCGCCGGATTCCTGAGTGGGGTACGGGCAGCGGCATGACCGCAACCACCGACAGCAGCAGATATGACTGCACGGGCTGGCTGCCCATCAGTGAGGCTGTCATGAAAAAGCAGGCTGATTTCGCCGCCGACTGGATGGATATCCTGCTTTCGCACCCGGGTAAGGTGGAACTGTTCCAGTGGGACGGAACCAGGGACAATAGTACGTTTAACTCAAACAAAGGCGCGCATCTGTGGGTCAGCGGAATCACCGGCCGCACGGGAACCTTTGAGAAATATTCGTTCTACGCTGTGGCCGGCGCGCCGAACCGCTATAAGCTCAGCCAGGCGCTGCTCGCGGCACCGCAGGAATCTGAGGCCGGTCTTTACATCAAACCAGGCTGGAACGCTTACGTGGCGGCCCGCAAAGCGGCAGAGCCACTCGTGACCAAGCGCATTTATACGCTTGAAGGCGTAAATGACGTCAAAGCCGCGCTGGCTGACCTTAACGCCGCGGTCGCCGCGCTGAGGCGCAGAGACGGTACAATCAGCCTGGCCGCAGGGGGCAATACGGCGCAACTCATCAACGGCACGGATGGCACGGTTTCCGCCACATTGATTTTGGCCGGATACGACACCGCCGGCAGGCTTGCCTATCTTGAGCGCGTCGCCTGCTCCGCCGACGCGGCCGACCATGGCTATGTGACGTTTGCGATCGACAGAGCGAACTTCGCCGACGCCACGTTTACAGTGTTTGGATGGGATGATCTCGTCCCGCTTGCGCTTCCCGCAAGCAGTTTGTTATAGCGTTCAGTTGCCCTCTGACGGCGTACGGCGTAACAAGTCGATTCATCCAGCGCAAGCAGTACTCTGATCCTTGCGATCCGCGGCAATCAGATGCAGGAATCTCGGTTGTGGGCAAAGCCCACAGTTATTTGAGGAGGATGTAGTATGCTAAAAAACAAGGCTCTCAAAACTGTCTCCATGTTCCTTGCGGTGACTGTGGTAATCAGCACTGTCTTTAGTTTTTCTGCGACGTATTATGCGGCGCCTGTGGTTTCCAAAACACCCATTTACCGCGACTTCGAGAACTACAGTTTTGCTGAACGCGCGGCTGATATGGTCGCCCGTATGACTCTGGCGCAAAAGACCGCGAATATGGTATCCAGCACGACGACCGCCGTACCCGTAGGCGACGACGATCAAGGCACACTGTCGACTGGGATCAAGCAGTACGGATGGTGGGGCGAAGCGCTGCACGGATTGAACAGAAATGAAGGCAGCAATAGTCCCAACAACACGACATCGTATCCGATGCCTTACGCCATGGCCCAATCCTGGGACCCAAATCTGATATATGAAGTGTACTCCCAGGTATCAAACGAGGCGCGCGAACGGGTGGCCGATTTTTACCGCGGCCTTAACTTCTATTCACCTGTGGTCATGGAGCCGGCCCGTGATCCGCGTTGGGGCCGTGTCACCGAGGGGCTCGGGGAAGACCCTGTTTTAGGGGGCCTTTTGGGCGCACAAGTCTTTAACGGCTTCCAAGGGTTTGAGATGGACGGCAAAACGCTCATCGACCCCAATGGCTACTGGAAAGCCAACACCACGGCGAAGCACTATTTGGCCAATAGCAGCGAGGTCAATCGCTTAAACGGCGTGGCCAACCTCACCGAACAAGAGCACCGCGAATACTATGGCCGCCCTTATCGGGAACTCCTTCGGAGAGCCCAGCCGGCTTCGGTCATGTCGTCGTATAACCGCATCCAGATCAAACACACGGCTTACAGCCCGTTTTTGGAGATGCCCGGCGGGATCAATCATTATACGCTGGACACGCTGCTGCGCCAGACGTATGGCTTCACCGGCTACGTGACCAGCGACTGTGACTCCGTCAGGGTAGCCGGCCAAAACAGCAACCAGACCCGAGATACCAGGGAAGGACAAGGCGCGGACGGATACAGCGAAACAAACCACGGCTGGCGTGCACCTTCCTACAAATGGTACGGCGCCACGACGAATACAGCGGAAGCCATGTCTGCGTATATTCCAGACAACGCTTTGGCGGCATGGGCTGTTATGGGAGGCGCTGAACTCGAATGCAGCGGGGGTGTCAGCGGAGGCTTCCCCTATCGGGATCAACGTCCGGCTGCGGATGAAAACGCTGAGACAGCCCTCATTACGCCTCTTGGCCGCTATACCGAATCGGCTGTGGACGTCGCCATCGCCAAGCTGATGGAAGCTCGTCTCAGAGTCGGTGAATGGGACAGCACGGACAATTATACAGCGGCCCCGAGTGTTGCCCAATCAACGAATCGGGTTTCTTGGTATGACAATGCCAGAAACGGCGTGGCGGCGCTGGGAATTTCCATGCCGACGGGGGTTTCGCTCACGGCTTCGGCCATTGCTTCCACAGACGCGACGATGACGCCGGAACGCCTAGCGCTTGTCGGCAAAGCCGCAGGGGAATCGCTTGTGCTCTTGCGAAACGACATAGACGCCGTCGTCAATGGCGGAAAACCGCTCCTTCCGATGACGTTCCCGGAGGAAGGCGACATAACGATCGGCGTTTACGGTTCCATGCGCACCAACAACAGCCTGGGACTTTACTCTTCCGGCCGCAACGGCGGCGGTTCAGCCAAACAGGTCAACCCGCTCGCCGGGATAACCGCAGTGCTCCAAGCCAAATACCCGGGCAGAGTCACTGTGAATCAACATGCCACCGTTGGTGCGGAAGCCGCCGACTATGATTACGTCGTCGCTGTCGTGGGCGACGCCGGCCCCTCCAACCTCGCGTCGGAACAGTACGACAGAAGAACCTTTGCGCTCGGCCAAGGAGCAAGCAACGGCACGACCACCGACATCGCGACGGTTAAAAACCTATACGCCGCCAATAAGAAGCTGGTTGTGGTAGCGATCACGTCCGGTACGATCGGTGAGGCCACAACGGCCACGACTGTCGACAATCTATACGACAGCATCCCTGCCATGCTCTACGCCCCCTATCTCGGTGACCGCCCCGGCACGGGCATAGGCGATGTGCTTGTCGGCAATGTGAACCCCAGCGCGCGCACGGTATCGACCTGGTATCCGAAAAGCTCGCATTACGGTTCGCCCGTGGCCTTGGGCGCGGAGACGGACAACAGCAACATAAGAGACAGCTGGGGTTCGTTGAACCAAATCAGAAGCTACAGACTTTCGGCCGGCGTGGACGGGCCGTGGCAGAGCCCGTACGGAGACGCGATGACGACGCCGTACACATTCAATCCCAACGGGCCGAATCTGGGCCGCTCGTACATGTATTATACCGGAACAGGGGACAACGCCATACGCTTCCCCTTTGGGTTCGGACTTAGCTACACTACGTTTGCATACAGTGCGCCGAGCGTGAAAATCAATGGCGTCGTGCAGTTGGGCGACACGGCCATCCGTGTTGCACCCAACGACAAGGTAGAGTTTACCTTTACAGTCACGAATACCGGAAACGTAGCCGGCGCCGACGTCGCTCAGTTCTACGTAAAGACCCCGGACGATATTGTTGCCTTGAGCGACAAGGGGTCCTACGGCCAGGCGTACGCCTTCAAACGCCTGAAGGACTTCCAAAAAACAAAGATTCTCGCGCCTGCCGAATCCGACACCCTTACGTTGCGTGTTGAAATCCCGGATCTCGCCTTCTGGAGCAACACAGGTAAAAAGTTTGAGATTCTGCAAGGTTCCAATCCCTATTCGCTTCAAATCAGCCGTTCGAGTGCCGATGCATGGACGTATCAGGGACAGTCCTACGGTGTGATGCTCTCGCGTGAGATGTACGTTGACAACGCTGCTGGCTGGACGCCCAAGGTTTCTGTCGTGTCATTCAAAGCCAACACCCCGCGGGACGCGCTGAACGACATCCCGGAAAGGCTCCTTTTCGAAGCCGGCGATACGATCAACCCGAACCCGACGGTCAGCATGGCCAATGACGTGCTTTACGGGTATATCAACAGAATGTACAGCTCGGCGGACGCGCAGATGTATCCGATGCCTTCCAACATCACATTGTCGTATGTATCGAACAGACCCGCCGTCGTCGGAACCACTGACAGCGGGGAGCTCAAAGCCCTGAGCGGCGGCGTGGCCACCATTACCGGAACGGCGACCGACAGCATAACCGGCAGCTCGGTTTCGAGCGAGTTTGTCGTCTATGTACAAGGCTTGCCTGCGGATATTGACCATGATACAAAGCTAAAAGAGTTCAGCTATAACGGCGATACGTTCGAAGCCACTGACGACGGCGTGAAGGAGTTCGACGTGTATGTGCCGGGCGACATTACGAATGTCAACTTCACAGCCGAAAACATAACAGCCCGCTATCCGGACGACGTCACTGTGAGTGTCTCCTTACGCCCTGAAAACGGCGCGGTTGCTCCGGGCAGCCCCTGCGTTGCGACGGTGAAGATATCGAGCAATGAAGTCGTGTGGAGCGACACCTATACAATCAGCTTCGGGAGAATGACCCTCGCGTGGATGCCGGATGAGAACTATATGGGGTACAACACGCACGCCGATGTCCGCTTCAGCGACGGAGCGACAGGGATTCGGCTGATTCAGGCATGGTACGCGCAGAGAACCGGTTCTTTGGATACCCTCGTCACGAACACATTCGACGCCTTGCCGAAACATGGCGGGGGCAGGTTGGAATTCTTCTATCGTCCCGAAGGCCAGTCAGATACGATTCCCATGGAATGGCTGTCACAGAGGACGCTCAGCAAATTTATGTGGGATGACAACAACAACCCGCTTGCCGAGGCGGTCAGTACGGACTGGACGCCACCGGTATTGACCGACATTCGGGTTGCCGGCGCCAGCCTCCCCGATTTTTCCCCAGAAAAGCTGGAGTATGACTATGTTGTCCCGTTCGGAAGCGCTACCCCAACCGTGGCCGCGTCCTTCGACACCGCCAAAGCGAGAGCGAACATAGTGCAAGCGTCCGCCGTTCCGGGGTCCGCAACCATCACGCTGACCAGCACAACCGGGACGGCAACCAACGTATACAGAGTCAACTTCGCGCAAGGTGTAAACCCAAGCCGGGCGGTAGCCTATCGCGCCACACCCAGCGATTACCTGGATCCGAATGACTCCGTTTGGGCCGGCGCGCAGGAGATTGCCTTCAACAAACGTTCCACGACGAATCAATCGCCCACTATGCAAGCCGCGGGCAAAGCAAAGCTTTTGTGGGATGATGGATATCTCTACGCGCGTGTGGAAGTAACCAAGAACTACCCGCTCAATTCCACAGCCGCCGACGCACATTTAAAAGACTCCGTAGAGCTTTTCTTCAGCGAACAAAACTTCAGAGGATCCTATGGCAGCACGGTTGCGAACGGAAACCAATATCGTGTGAATTATCTGGGCGCTACCAGCCAAAAAACCGCCAGTTCCGGCTGGGGCGGCGGCGCCACGATTCTCACATCCCTGCCGGACGGACAATATGGCTATGTCCTGACCTACAGGATACCCTGGGTAGCCAGCGCTGTCCCCAAGGTGCCGGGCACGGTATTCGGACTGGATCTCCAAATCAACGCCATGCAGACTGCGACCACTCGGACTTGCTTCTCTTGGAGCGACGGGACAGACAATGGCTATAATTCTTCCCTGCTCTGGGGCGAGTTGGTGCTGGCTGCCTAAAGGCATGGAAGGCGTGTTGGCAAACACGCCATACAGGGAGGCTGTGAGCCTGCAAAACGTGAACCATCTCCTACGTCGGTGTGCGCTTCAGCGACGGAGCAACTTCGTACAAGCTGACACAAGCGTTCTACAAGAGCGACAGGCCCCCGGCGCCACGCCGCTTTGTCGTATGACCGGTGCAGCGGACATACGCGGCCAGTGTGGCAAACAGGGAAATTTATAGAGAACCATTGAGATATGAGTATGGTTGTCGGGTGGGTAAGCCGCCTCACGATGGCTGCCCACCCGGCTGCCGGTATAAGGTGGTGAGGCGGCCCAAAAACAAGAATCCAAGTTGTGGGCAAGAGCCCACGTTAGCTTGAGGAGGATTCGCAATGTGGAAGAAGAAGTTTCTCAGGAAGGCTGTCTCGGTTTTCCTTGTGGCTGTCATGGTATGCGCTTCCCTGGTGATGTCGGCCACCACCGCGCCCGTGACGGCCACCCCGCCCATTTACAGAAACACCGATTACTCCTTCGCGGAGCGCGCGGCGGACATGGTGGCGCGTATGACGCTGGCGCAGAAGACGTCGCAGATGGTGTCCAGCAAGTCGTCCGCCATTGCGGCGGGCAATGACGCCGCCGGAACGGTGGGCACGGGCATCAGGACTTACGGCTGGTGGAGCGAGGCGCTGCACGGGTACGCCAGCAACGGACTCAACGACAACGCGAACCCGACCGGGGTACAAAACGCGGTGTCTTATCCGATCTCGTACTCGATGAGCCAGACATGGGATCCGGAGCTGATGTACCGCGTCGCCAGTTCGCTCAGCGACGAGATCCGCGAGCTTGCGCCCGGTCTTGATTCGAATCTGAACTTCTACTCGCCGACGGTCAACCTCGCGCGCGACCCTCGCTGGGGCCGCAATACAGAGTCGTTCGGTGAGGATCCCGTGGCGGCGGCCAAAATGGCGGCGCAGTTTGTCAACGGGTTTCAGGGTCTGACGATGGAAGGCGAACCTCTCGACCCAAACGGCTATTATAAAGCCGGCGCGACGATCAAGCACTATCTCGCCAACAACAGCGAGAACAACCGCCTTCAGGGTGTGTCGAACATCACGGAGCAGGAAAACCGCGAATACTATTCGGCCGTCTACAGGAACATCATCAAAGAGACCAAGCCGACGGCGATTATGGCGTCGTATAACCGCATCCAGATAACGGACGCTCCGTACAGCCCGTTTGCGGAGATGCCCGGCGGCATCAACTTCTATACGCTGGACACGCTGCTGCGTCAGACATTCGGTTTCGAAGGGTTTGTCACCGGCGACTGCGACGCGCTGAACACGGCGGCCAGCACCGGCAACGGAACCGCCGGAACGTCGGCGACGCAGGGCGTCTCGGCGGGCAGCTACAGCGGCGTCGGCCACAGCTGGCGCGCGCCCGCCTATCAGTGGTTCGGCGAGACCACAGACACCTCCGCCGCCATGACCGCCACGATATCCAATCCGGTCCTTGCAGGTTGGGGCGTTATGGGCGGACAGGAGCTTGAATGCAACCGGGGCGTCGCGGCGGGCAAGACATATTCGAGCAACAACCCGACCGGAGCCGTGCTCACGCCGCTCGGCAGGTATACAGAACAGGCCGTGGACGTGGCGCTCGCGAAGCTGATGGAAGACCGTATCAGGTTCGGCGAGTGGGACGATAAAACGAGCTATACGGGCGCGCCCAGCGAGTCGAGCGGCAAAGTTTCATGGTATGACCAAGCCAAGAACAGACTGACGTCCTACGGTTTGGCCGTTCCGGCTACGGCGAGTGCACAGGCGGCGACAACAAACGCCATGACGATGACAAACGAGCGTCTCGACCTTGTGGGCGAAGCGGCGGCGAAATCCCTGGTGCTGCTTAAAAACGAGAAAGTCGAAGGCGTCAATGGCGGAGAACCGCTGCTTCCAATGAACATTCCCGATTCGGGAAGCTTCAGCGTCGGTGTTTACGGAAGTATGCGCGCCAGCACGATACTCGGGCTTTATTCATCCAGCAGGAACGTAAGCGGCACAACCAAACAGATAAACCCGTTCAACGGGATCAGCACGGCTGTCAAGACAAAGAACGCGGACGCGACGGTGGCAAACGTCGCCTCTTTTAACGCCGACGCCGCCGCGGAATACGACTATGTGATCGCCGTCATCGGAGATTCCACGGGCACATCTCTCGCGGCGGAACAGAGGGACAGACCCAATTTCGCGCTCGCGCCAGCGGATATCACGCTCATCAATCAGCTGGCCGGCGCCAACAAGAACCTGATCGTAGTCATGATCACCGCGTGCCCAATCGGCGAAGACGCCTCCGGCACCGCCAGTTTCTGGAACAATGTACCGTCCCTGCTTTACAGCAGCTTCATGGGCGATCGGCCCGGACAGGGCATCGGCGACGTGATTGTCGGCAATGTGAACCCGAGCGCCCGCACCAGCTCGGTTTGGTATCCGGTCAGCTCGCCCTACGGCGACAACAACAACACACACGGCGGATCGCTGAACCAGATCAGAAGCTACAGGCTTTCGCCGGGCACCGACGGCCCGTGGCAGAGCCCGTTCGGTTCGAATTTAGTTCCCGCGACGCCTTACACCTATGCCGGACCGGGCCGCGGGCGCACGTACATGTATTATAACGGCACCGGTGATCACGCCATCCGCTACCCGCTCGGCTATGGCCTGAGCTACACGACCTTCGGGTACAGCAGCCCGAAGGTGTACGTAAACGGAGCGTTGCAGCCGGACGGAACGGTGCAGGTCAACCCGAACGACAAAATCGACTACACGTTCACCGTCACCAACACAGGGTTGCTGGCGGGCGCCGACGTCGCGCAGCTTTATGTCAAAACGCCCACCAACTTTGTCGCGCCCGACGACAAATCCGCCTACGCCGTCAAGCGCTTGAAAGATTTCGTGAAAACGAGAGAACTCGTGCCCGATGAAAGCCAAGAAATCACATTGAGCGTCGAAGTGCCGGATCTCGCGTTCTGGAGCAACGCCGGCGGAAAATTCGAGCTTGTGCAGGATTTTGACTCGAATTACTATGCGCTTCAGGTCAGCCGGTCCAGCGCCGACTCCGGCAGCTATAACGGGCAGGAATACGGCGCGATGCTCAGCGCCGACTTGCACATTCGCAATGCGGCCGGGTGGAACCCCAAAGTGTCTGTTCTGTCGTTTAAGCCAAACACGCCGGCCGACGCCGCGAACGACATTCCACAGAGGCTTATTTATGACGTGAACGATACGGTGAACCCAAACCCGACGGTAAGTATGGCGAACGACGTGCTTTACGGATACATCAACAGAATGTACAGCTCAAGCACAGATCAGATGTATCCGATCCCGAGCAACGTCACAATCACGTATTCGTCCAACAGACCCAGCGTCGTCAACGTGCTGCCGAACGGAACGATCAAAGCCGCCAGCGGAGGCGTGGCCACGATCACAGGCACCGCCACCGATTTGCTGACCGGTTCGTCCGCTTCCGCCGAGTTTGTCGTTTATGTTCAGGGTGAAGCCGCTGACCATGACGCCTCGATACAAGCCGTCAGCTACGGCGAAGAGACGATAAATATCATCCCTGGATCCAGCGAAGTTGACGTAAACGTCCCGACGAGTGTGACAAACATCAACGCCGCTGATTTCACGAAGGTGAATATCACACCCAGTTACCCCGATAAAGTCAGCGTAACGGTCACGCTGCAGCCGAGTGACGGGACGGTGAGCACCGGAGCGCCCTGCACGGCGACGGTAACCGTGACGAGTATCGAAAATGCGCTGATAACACAGACGTATAAGGTGAACTTCGGGCACATGGAGGTCGTAAGCCTGCAAAACGTGAACTATATGGGCCTGAACTCCTACGCCAGTGTGCGCTTCAGCGACGGCGCGGCCTCGTACAAGCTGATACAGGCGTTCTACAAGGGCGGCAGGCTGATCTTTTATAACGTTACGGACGCGGCGCCACTGCCCAGGCACGCCGCCGGAACACTCAGCGGGCAGACGGACGGACCGCCCGGATTGAGCGATTTCACGGCGGGCGTATTCCTGTGGGATAAGGACGACAGGCCTCTGATCGACGCGATATCGGAGCAGATTGACCAAATTGTCACGTAGAGCGTATAAGGGGAAGCTCTCCCCTTGACGAGGGAATCAGGAGACAAGTAAACCGGGGAGGCAGCTCTACTTTCGTTTTGCTGCATCCCCGGTTTACTTTGTTCAGAAAAGACCGACGGCATTGTGGGAGTGACCGGTCTCGGCCGCCGGCGCCGCGCAGGCTCAGACGTGCGCTACCCGTTGTAAGTGAGCGGGGTTGACAGCGGGGTGAGGCTTTCACGCTCCCAGAAGAACAGCTTGCACACATTCGCGGCGTCGGACGTGGCCGGGGGCGCTATCTCTCGCGCTTCGCCCGCGGCAAACGTGAGAGTTTGCGCGGCGGTAAAGGCCAGCGTGACGGGACTGTATTCCGCCGAGATCATGGTGAGCGTCACATCCTCTTTGGCGACGAGGGTCAACTTGCCCTCCAGGTGGAATATGTCTATCTTCTCGCTCACGGAAATGTTGTCGGCGGCGTGGATGTGGAAGTTCTGAACCGTCATGGTCGTGTCGTTTTTGCTCAGCGTCAGTGTGTACAGGTCGCCGTCGACATGTGTGAGCGCGGGGGTGACGCCAAGTCCGGTGAGTAAGCCGTTTATCTTTGCAAGAGACAAGGAGATCGTCTCCGCGGAGGTGGCGCCCAGTTCTAACAGGCTCAGGCTGCTTCCTATGGTCTCGTCCGCCTGTAAAATAGCATGGGCGTCCGCCTCGCCGGGCTCCGCGGCTGCAATGTTTGTGAAGAGGGAGAAGAGCCAGTACTTTTTCATTACGCCGTTATAAATGAACCGCACAAGACCTGCGCCGCTGGTGGGGGCCTGCGTGATCAGTATTTTTACGCTCGGATCGCTCGCGGCCGCGGCGATGACAGACGTACCTGACGGGCGTGAAGCGGAAACTTGATAGCGGGTGAAATCACTGATGCCGTTGCTGTTGGAAGTGCCGGTCGCAAGAGCGCCGGTGGCATGATGGCCGTTGGAGGAGATCGGCAATACCGGTATGCTTTGCGCCGCTCCGTTCACCGAAATGCTGATTTCTGGCGGCACATGGCGCTCGATCGCATGCTCGTCCGAACTGAACCCAAGGCCGATGATGTCGCAAAGGGCGCCTGCTCCGCCGCTTACAACAAGGAAGATAGCGCGTTTTCCGTCCAGCCCGTCCACAGCGTCCGAAACGTCTACCGAGAACCGCGCGGGTGTTTGGGCCGAACCGGCGGGAACCTCTATCGCGCCAATCTGCGTGCCGTTCCAGGCGCCGCCGGCCCACGGACCATCCAGCCAGACCTGAACGGTGAAGGCGTTTGCCGTCCTTGGCGTGAGCCAAAGGTTGAATTTTGTGTTGCGCCCCGGCGCGGTTCCCTCAAAGGGTTTGACGCCTTTTGTGGGGGTGTCCAGTCCGCCGAAACCGAAGTACTTGTATCCGATTTTGTGGCCGTTTTGCACCCCGTTGAGAGGCTGGTGGTTATCCCACATGTCATATGAACGCGCCGGGAGCTCCATATAGTAGGGGCTGGCGGTTTCCGTCGGTACGGTGTTGTTGCCGGTTAGCGTAAAGCACGCGTATCCGGCGGAATAATACGCATAGGGGGCCAAACCGAATATATTGAAACCTTCGGACGTCACCTCAGCCCCGGTGTACTCATTGCCGTTGCCAGCCCTGGCGGTCCAGATCTCATCTTGCGCGTATGGATCATAGGCGCTGATGGTAACTTTTCCGCCTTCAGACACAGGGATCTCGTCAATTTCGACCTTGATCGGAGCAACCATCGCCTGGCGTTCGGTATTTGAACCAGTATTATAGGGGTTATAACTGGTGCTCCAACCGGTTCGCAGAGATCCTCTGG
Organism: Oscillospiraceae bacterium; assembly: GCA_031265355.1. Taxonomy (NCBI): domain Bacteria; kingdom Bacillati; phylum Bacillota; class Clostridia; order Eubacteriales; family Oscillospiraceae; species Oscillospiraceae bacterium. Next base: position 14,938 of record JAISCT010000049.1, read on the forward strand.
GGCATCTGTGATAGGTGATATACCACTGGCCGTTGATTTCTACCATGCCCCCGTGGGTGTTGTGCCGCCAAGAGGTCAGCATGAGACCGGAACCGGCCTGGTTTAAGACCGGAGCACCCGAGTCGACGATGACGCCGCCCATCTTCCAGGGCCCCAGCGGGCTGTCGCCGTAGCAGTAACGCAGTGCGGAGCCGGTGCTGCCCAGCCCATAGTCCGGGCCGGAATAGCCGCTGAAGACCGCTACATATTTGTTTCCGACCTTGCGAACCGAAGAGGCCTCAAAGAAGTTGAATGCGAGCCTATCGTTGTCGGCGTCGACAAGATACGGCCACGCAGAAGGTGAACTGGAGACCAGATTGCCGTAAGAGGATGAGGACGGGATATAGTGCTGAACCGCGCTTCCCCGTCCGGGTGCGCTTGGCGTGGTCTGGGGTCTGATCGCGTACATATTGCTCTGATTTAGTTCGGCAAATGACGCATATACGCCGCTTCCGCCTCCGCCGTAGTAGATGTACGCCCGGAAACCGATGTTGTAATCGGGGTCATTCGGGTCGTCGACGTAATCAACAAGCACGGACGGGTCGAAGCCCGATATGCCGCCTGTGGTGTTGACCGGCGTAAACGGCCCCACCGGAGTCGGACCTTTGGCCACCATCCCAAGTCTGCCCGACGCGCGGCTGTGGGGGTATAAGTAATATTCGACGAGGGTGCGTTCATCCTCGGGTGCTCTTCCCCTCGCGATGACCTCGGGGTCAAATCTTTTGAGCTCGACGACGTCCGGTGCGAAAAACCTGTCCCAATTGCTAGAGGCGTTCGGGCGGTATTGGAAGATGGGGCCCTCGTCGCGCCAGTCGTTCAAGTCCTCTACCGGTGCTGACCAGCACGTTATGTCCGCCCCGCAGTAAGCGTACTGATAGGTGTCATGCGAGCTGTAAAGATACATGCGGTATTTGCCCGGATTGTCGGGGTCCTCAAATACCTTTGGCTCGCCGTCGGGCGTTTTCTCCCACAGCGGCAGATAGGGGTTGGCCGCGGTTGCGCTTATAACAGGGATCGCGTTCATGATGATGACAGCTAGCAAAAACAGCGACAGAACCTTAGTGAACGTCTTCATGGCCATTCTTCTTCCCTTCTTAATTGTATTTGCGCCGCAGTGCGACCGAGCAAAAAGCCCGGTCACGATTCGCGCTGTCCGCGGCGGACGGGAATCCCGGGGCAAGGCTGTTTGCACAAACGGCCTTGCCGGCGGTCGTCTCCTCTGCACACAAAGGCGACCGCTCCGCTTCCGCATATCCCTCCGCGCGAAACCCATTGGGGTGCAGCCCTTTCAGCGCTTTCTACACGTCCCGCTATACTATACTTTTTTGAAATTGCCGTTTTTGGAAATTTGGTCTGCCAGATTTGGTCGAAACACATAAAAAAATATCACATCCGACCCTTGACATTGCGAATTGCGTGCAATATAATAAAAGTGCCGGCAGCTATGATGCGTTTTTGAAAACTTTTAAAAAGGTATACCTTATCAAAAACATCAAAAGGCGCCCTTTTCACCACGAAAACGGCGCCTTTTGATGTTTCACGCGGTTGTCTGGATTTATAGGCAGTTTCCAGGGGGAATATGTACAGATATCTTAAAGATCTCATAGCTTGACACAGGGCCGGTTTTATGGTATTTTGGGAGCGTGGCCGGGCGAGATGCCCCGCTGCGGCCCGGCAAAGGGGCCCTCATAACGAACAAAGGCGAGGAACAAGAGCAGTACCGGAGAGAAACGCGACAGAGACCGCCCGCGCGGCAGGCTGAGACGCGGCGGCGCGAACGCTTTGCGGGAAGAACACTTGGGAGCCGGCCCGTCGAAATCCATGGTTCAGATGACAGAAGTGTGTCTGCCGAAGGCCGAGTCGATTTTTTCGGCAGATGAAACAAAAAACACAGCGAATACTTTGTGTATTCGCGAGGCTTTTTGTGAAATGTGGCGGAATAAATCGCCGGCCAGCGGCGGGCGAGGCTTCTGCCACCTGAACCATCAAGTAGGCGGGTCCGCCCGCGCGGCGTTATCGCGTACGAGAGGACGGCGGCAGCCGTCAACTTTGGGTGGTACCGCGGATTCACACGGAATTCGTCCCGAAATGCCGGGGCGGGTTCTTTTTCTTTTTTCGCCACTCTGCACACAGTGCGGCGAAACCCCATGAAATCACAGCCGAGGGAGGAAATTGGTCATGACGACGGAAACAGGCGGCGCGCCCTTGAGCCGCACGGCGGGGCTGGCGGACAGGCCGGCGGAGACGCGGGTGGAGATAAACGGCATGCTCCACGCGGTGCGGGATATGAAGAGCTTTGCCTTTCTCATCTTGCGCGTCGAGGACGGACTCATCCAGTGTGTGTATGACAAGGCGGGCGAAGAAGAACCGCTGCCGCGGGAGGAGTCGGCCGTGCGCGTCGGCGGCGTGCTGCGCCCGGAGGCCAGGGCCGTGGGCGGCGTGGAACTCGTTGCCGACGTGCTCACGGTGCTCTCCGCGCCGTACGAGGCGCTGCCCGTGCCCATCGGGAAGCGCCGGCTGAACCTGCAGATCGAGACCGAACTCACACTGCGCCCGGTGACGCTCCGCAACGACGGCCGGCGCGCCGTCTTCAAGCTGCGCGAGGGGCTCGTGCGGGGGATGCGTCAGCATCTTGAGGAGAACGGCTTCACCGAGATCTTTACGCCCAAACTGGTCTCGGCCGGCGCCGAGGGCGGGTCCAATCTGTTTGGATTGGAATATTTTGGAAAGAAAGCCTTTCTCGCTCAGAGCCCGCAGGCCTACAAGCAGATGCTGATCCCCGTCTACGGGCGCGTGTTTGAGATAGGCCCTGTGTTTCGGGCGGAGAAACACAACACGCCGCGCCATCTGAGCGAATACATCAGCGTCGACTTCGAGATGGGCTTCATCGAGAGTTTTTACGACATCCTCCGCGAGGAGACGGACCTGCTGCGCCGCGCGCTGGCGATGCTGGCCGGGCCGTACGCCGAGTACACGCGGCAGCTCGGCGTGACGCTGCCCGAGATCGGGGACGAGATCCCCCGCCTGCGTTTTGCCGAGGCCAAGGAGCGGGTGGCCGCCCGCTACGGGCGCAAGATCCGCAATCCGTTTGATTTAGAGCCCGAAGAGGAGCGCCTGATCGGGCGGCTCGCCGAAGAGGAGTACGGCAGCGACTTCGTGTTCGTCACGCACTACCCGGCCAAGAAACGTCCATTTTACGCGATGGACGATCAAGAGGATCCACGTTACACGCTGAGTTTCGATTTGTTGTTCCGCGGCTTGGAGATCACGACGGGCGGGCAGCGCATCCACGACTACGCCGCGCAGGTGGAGAAGATGCGTGCGAAGGGCCTTGCGCCGGCGGACTTCGAGAGCTACCTGATGCTCCACCGCTACGGCTGCCCGCCGCACGGCGGTCTGGGGCTGGGTCTTGAGCGGCTGCTGCTACAGTTGCTGGGCGAACAAAACGTGCGCACCGCCTCGATGTTCCCCCGCGACACCACGCGCCTCGTGCCGTGATGAACAGGTGAGAATTGTTAACGGAAAATTTGAAGAACGACGAAGGAGGTTGTGGGGATGACGATTGATGACGAGTTGATACAATATTTGGAAGAGCTGTCGAAATTGCGGCTGACGCCGGCGGAGCAGGCGGCGGCGAAGGAAGATCTGGGGAAGATCTTGGGGTATATGCAGACGCTGTCAACGCTCGATACGGAGGGCGTCGAGGGGCTGTCGCACCCACTGGCGAATGAAAATGTCTTTCGGGAGGACGCCGCGCGCCCCAGCGCCGCGCGTGAGACGATCCTGGGCAATGCGCCGCGCCAAAAGGACGGCTGCTTTGTCGTCCCGAAGACCGTGGAATAGGAGGGGCGTCGGATGGATTTGAGAGACCACACCGCGCTGGAAGTCGGACGGATGGTGCGCGAGAGGCGGATCGGCTGTGAGGAACTCGCACGCCACGCGTTGCGTGCCATCGCAGAGACGGAGCCGGCGCTGAATGCCTGCGTCACTGTGCTGGAGGAGGAATCGCTCGCGGCGGCGCGGGCCGTGCAGGCACGCCTCGACGCGGGGGAAGCGCTCTCCCCTCTCGCCGGCGTGCCGATGGTGATGAAGGACAACATCTGCACCGCCGGGATTCCGACCACCTGCGGCTCGAAGATGCTGGAATCCTTCCGTCCGCCGTACAACGCCACCGTGTACGAGCGGCTGCTGGCGGCCGGGGCCGTGCTGGTGGCCAAGACGAACCTGGACGAATTCGCGATGGGCGGCTCCACCGAGACATCTCACTTCGGCGCCACGCGCAATCCGTGGGACACGGCGCGTGTCCCCGGCGGGTCCTCGGGCGGGTCGGCGGCCTCCGTCGCGGCGGGGCAGGCCTTCTATGCCCTTGGCAGCGACACGGGCGGGTCGATCCGCCAGCCCTGTGCCTTCTGCGGCGTCAGCGGCGTCAAACCCACCTACGGGGCGGTGTCCCGGTACGGGCTGATCGCCTACGCCTCCTCCCTCGACCAGGTAGGGACGATCGGACGCGACATCCTCGACTGCGCGGCCGCGCTGCGGCTGATCGAGGGTCGCGACGAGCGGGACTCCACCTCCGTCGCCCGCCCGCCGGAGGCGGAGGCGCCGGCCGGGGTTCGGGGGCTGAAAATCGGCGTCCCGGCCAACTACTTCGGCGAAGGACTTGACCCGGCCGTGGCCGCGCCGGTGCGGGCGGCCGCGCGGACCTTCGCGGCGATGGGGGCGGAACTCGTCGACGTCGCGCTGCCGCTGGTCGAGTACGCGATCCCCGCCTACTACGTGGTCGCCTGTGCCGAGGCGAGTTCCAACCTGTCGCGCTACGACGGCGTCAAGTACGGCTTCGCGGGCGCCGGGGCGGAGAGTCTGGAGGCGCTCTACCTGCGCACCCGCAGCGAGGGGTTCGGCATGGAGGTCAAGCGCCGCATCATGTTGGGCGCGTTTGTGCTGAGCGCCGGGTACTTCGACGCCTACTACAAGAAGGCCATGCAGGCGCGTGAGCTGATCCAGCAAGACTTCGACCGCGTGTTCACACAGTGCGACATGATTCTCTCCCCCAACGCGCCGACGACGGCCTACAAGATAAGCGAGAACATCGACGATCCGCTCAAGATGTACCTGGGGGACATCTATACGGTCTCGGTCAACCTGGCGGGGCTGCCCGGGGTGACGCTCCCCTGCGGCTTTGCCGGCGGGCTGCCGGTGGGTCTGCAGCTCATCGGACGCGCCTTCGACGAGGCGACCCTCTTTCGGGCGGCCGCCGCGTTCCAAGCCGAGACGGATTTCCACAGACAACGGCCGAACAGGCCCGGAGAGGAGGCGCGCGCGTGAATTACGAGATGGTTGCGGGACTCGAGGTCCATGTGGAGCTGTCCACGGCGTCCAAGATCTTCTGCGGCTGCGTCACCGACTTCGGAGGCGAACCGAACACGCATGTCTGCCCGGTCTGTACCGGGATGCCGGGCACGCTGCCCGTTTTAAACCGCACGGTGGTGGAATTTGCCGTGCGCACCGGGCTGGCGCTGCGCTGCGACATCACGCGCCGCGGCAAATTTGACCGCAAAAACTACTTCTACCCCGACCTGCCGAAGGCCTACCAGGTGTCGCAGCTCTACCTGCCTGTCTGCCGCGACGGCGCGCTGGACATCGGCGGCGGGAAGACAATAGGCATCCACGAGATCCACATGGAGGAGGACGCGGGCAAGCTGATCCACGACCCGTGGGAGGACTGCACGCTGGTAGATTTCAACCGCTGCGGCGTACCGCTGCTGGAGATTGTCTCCGAGCCGGACTTTCGCAGCGCCGGGGAGGTCATCGCTTACCTCGAGAAGCTGCGCGAGATCCTGCTCTACCTCGGCGTCTCCGACTGCAAGATGCAGGAGGGTTCGATGCGCGCGGACATCAACCTGTCGGTGCGCCCCGAGGGCCAGGCCGAACTCGGCACCCGCACCGAGATGAAGAACATGAACTCCTTCAAGGCCATCGCCCGGGCCGTCGAAAGCGAGACGAAGCGGCAGATCGAGGTACTGAGGGCCGGCGGGCAGATCCGCCAGGAGACGCGCCGCTGGGACGACAACAAGGACGCAAGCTTTGCGATGCGCTCGAAAGAGAACGCCCAGGACTACCGCTACTTCCCGGAACCGGATCTGCTGCCCGTGCACATCGACGACGCATGGATCGAACGGATCCGCCGGGAGACGCCCGAGCTGGCGGAGGACAAACGCCGGCGCTACCGGGCGGACTTCGGCCTGCCCGAGTACGACGCGCGGCAGCTCACCTCCGAGCGGGCATGGGCGCGTCTCTTTGAGGAGACAGCGGCCCGCACGGGCCGTCCCAAAGCGGCGGCGAACCTGATCATGACGGACATTATGCGCATGACGGGCGACAGCGGCCTGCTGCCGGAGGAGCTGACGCTGGACCCCGCAAAGCTGGCCGCGCTGATCGGTCTGATCGAGGGCGGGCAGATCAACCGCACCGTGGGCAAAAAGGTGCTCGAGCAGGTATTCTTCCACGACGTGGACCCCGAGGCCTACGTGAAGGCGCAGGGCCTGCTCCTCGTCGGCGACCCGGACCTTGTGCGCGCGGCCGTCGAAACGGTGCTGGCCGACAACCCGAAGTCCGTCGAGGACTACAGGGGCGGCAAGGAGAAGGCCTTCGGTTTTCTGGTGGGCCAGACGATGCGCGCCCTCGGCGGCAAGGCCGACCCACAGCTCATACACCGCCTGGTGCGCGAGGCCCTGACCGGCCGCGGCCTTGTCGACTGACGGAGGGCGCGGCGGTTCACCCGCTCGTTAAAAGCTGTGTGTTTCACTACGAGTTTGAGTTCATTCACCCGTTTTCAGACGGCAACGGGCGCATGGGCAGAATGTGGCAAACACTTCTGTTGTACCAGTGGAAGAAGATTTTCGCGTGGCTTCCGGTTGAAACAATGGTACACAACCGTCCAGAAGGCATACTATACCGCGCTCGGAAGTTCCAACGATGCCGGCGACTGTACGGAATTTATACGATTTATGTTACAGGCGATTTTGGATACGGATGATGCAGAATATAAAATTGTGCGCTTGCGGCGTTAAAGCCTTTCGCTGTAATATTTTTGGTTTCGGCTTCTCGGTTTGTTGGGAATGGTCATTTTCAGGCTGCCGTTTTCGAGCAGCGGGTCGACAAAAGACCGCATGGCGTAGTATGTGGTCTTGCCTAAAAATACAGCGATTTCCTCTCTTGTACGCGGCGTTTGGCAGAAATCAACCAAGCTGCTGCCCTCAGCTTTGATGTTGTTTTCAGGTGGCCGGGCATTGAGATTGTTTTTCAACGTAACCACAAAATTGCCGCGTTTGTTCTCAAAAATCGGTTCTGGCAATCCGAAAGCGGCCATTTCGACGCGCATGGTTGGAATGCCGGAGTAACGATGTTCGGCGACGCGCTGCATTTCAAGAATGTTCGCAAGCACTTGATTTCGCGTGTCGGCGTGTACCTTTCCAAGGCTGTCAATGGTGATTTTTCCGTATAAACCGCCATCGTTCCAAATTTCCAGGCGGTCATTGAACATGAGAAGCCTGACGGGCGTTCCCTCGGTATGAGTGCTGTAATCGCGGTGCATAACTGCATTGACAATCGCCTCACGCACGGCGTTGATGGGATATTCCGGCTTGTCGTTTCTTTGTCCGTCCACGACAATTGTTTTTTCACGCATGTTGCGTTCCACAAAAAACACGGCTTCGTCAACCATCTCTTTGATTGTGCCTTCAATGCGTTTGTTGGCGGCAAAACGCTCGCCGTCAATGCCCTTGTCCCCGACCTTAAGACCCGGTACAACAACAGCGGTGATGCAAAGCTGTGGAAATGCCGCCTGCGGATACGCTGAAAAACACAAGACCCCGGCCAACGTCGGCTTACCGTCTTTTACCACGCCCATCAAATTGAGGATCTGTTCGTCGGACAATTTTGCGATATGCGCCTTCTCTTTTTTAACGGCAACGATATATTGCTCGATTGTTTCGGAGTTGAACTGGGAGACATCCGCCAGATCGGAAATTCGCATATCGTCCCGAACGCGGCGGCGGTAGGCATCATAACTGTAAATTTCATATTCTGTCATCGGTTCATCCGCTTCGCCAACGCGTACAAATGAACCTTTGACCCTGCCGACGCCTTTATAATAAACAGGGCGCTCCGATATGTCCACGCCGGGGATTTCGGCGGACACGATGGTTTTTCCGTCCATCACAGCGACAGAGAAAAGAGGACGGACGGAGGGTTGCATTTGCTTGCATTGTTCCGCTACGCGGTGCTGCAAATCCTGTGGGTCGTAAACGCCAACGATTTCATAATCGCTCTTCTCGTCCACACCGAAAATGATGATGCCGCCGCCGTCCTGGTTTGAAAAAGACGAAAGCGTATCAAACAGCTTGCTAGGGCACCCCAGATGGGCAGCCTTGACCTCAAGGGTTTGCGTTTCACACTTCTGCGCCCGGATCTCAAGGACAAGTTTGACAAGAACTTCCGATTGCATATCGCACCTCCGACTTGGATTGCGACAGCATTATATCAAAATATTTTGATTTTTGCAAGCGTTAATCAAAATATTTTTTGCGATTTGGTGAAATTCAATAAATTTATTTTGATTAATGAGCTGTTAATCAAAATCATATATCTTGTTTTATTTGCAAGCTTGACGGACCGCCAGCTGATGTTCCTGAATGAGGGTTCGCTCTTGGACAGACCGCGATATTTGTGGATGCGCCAGATCCTCTGGCGTATCTTGTCAACAACGGTGAAGTCAGCGCGGCGGAAGCGGCGACCGTAGCTGGCCGCACCGCAAAAGGTGTCTGCTTGTGTAGTGCGAGCCCGCTGACGGAGAGAACTATGACGGCAGCCGGTGTAAACGACGGCGGATATGGTTCATCGGGTCGCGCCGTGCTTTTGACACAGAGGCGGAAACTTGCAAAAGATATTGTTCCGGGTCTATTATGCTGAGTTCGTCGAGCAGATAGGTATTGTACACGGGGCCGGCAAACGTCAGGCCGTTCCTGTCCGCGTATGCTGCCATGCGCCGGGGAAGGTCGTTCGTCCGGCCGTAATATCCCCGTGTATAACCCGTGAGATACAGTCCCTCGGCCATGATTTCGTTACCTTGCGGATCATATGAGAAAAAACGTGCTGGCCACGAGGGAGCGTCCAGAAACATCTCCATGCTGTCGAAATAGCCGCCGATAGGATAAGACAGATTCAATTCCGGCGTGTGCGGGGCGATGCAGAACCGGGTGAACGCACCGTAAAAGCCCTCGCCTTCCCTGTATTCGTTGGACTCGCCAAGCACAATTCGTCTTTCGGCGCCTTCGCGCACAAATATCTCCGATTCCTCCGCGAACAATCCTTCGGTTATGAAATCAAGGAACATGGCGACGACCGAATGAGCCTCCTGCAGGAAGCGAATCTCTTCCGCCAGCTCCTCTTTCCGCTTGCGGAGCAGTTTTATCAACTTCTCCGGCGTCCTGGCCACCGCCAGCGCCCGTATCGTCTTGAGCGGAATCCCTAGCCTGGTCAAGACGCGAATCATCTTGATCGTTGTTATCTGCATGGGTGCGTAGTAGCGATAATCGTTTTCTAAGCCAGTCCCCCGCACAGCAGGGGAGAAGATGCCTTTGTTGTCGTATACGCGCAGGGAAGTTGGGGTAATGCCGACAATCCGTGAGAATGCTCCGATGGAGAGATGATCTTCCGGTTTCAAGCAATCCCCTCCGTCCGTCAAGCGGATTACGCGATGAAAGAAAAAATAGACCAGTCCAAACGCCGTACGCACAGGCCACAAATTGTGACGGCGGATGATATCTTTCTACTGTCTGCGCTCTCTATTAATTTATATCGTAACATCGACCGCCTTTATTGAGCGGAAAATGTGAAAGTCCTCACCGGGCACCAAGTGCTCGATGGGGACAGGATGTTGCTGAGAACAAAGTTTTCAGATTTATTCAGGAGATTTATGAGGCGGTAAGTTAAACCTGGTTTTGGCTTGTTCAAACAATTCATTTATTTCACTTTGGCGTTCTTGCAGCAATGATTTCGCTGACATCGCCCACTCTATAGACGCCCCCATGTTTTTATTCGTATCGTATTCCATATTCTCATCAACATAGACCATATACCCCATCCCGCCATCGTCTTCAATGATGAGACCGATTTCTTGAATCTCTTTACACATCAAGGTCGGCCAAATGATAATGGAGTTAGCCTGGTCAGCACTGACGGCATAAAGATTTCCTCCATAGGTTAAGTATGGAGGCTTTTTGATGCCAAAATGCGTTGGCTCTGTCTGATCGAAGAAGCTTGTTAAAGAACCGGACAACATTACAAATTTATCGTCAAGGAATTTTTTGTATGATGCAAAATGTAAAAACCATAAAATGTTAAAAATCAAAAAAACAAAAAACACAGTGATTAAAACGCTGCAAATCACCTTCTTGCGCGTAGTAAACCTAGTCATACATCTATCTCCTTCAGTAGCCTTTGAGACATGAACACCCATTATAAGCTGATGACTCTGTCACACACTTGCTTAATGTTACTGTCATGTGTCACCAGTACGACGGTCTTCCCCTGTGTATTTAGCGTCTTTAGAATGTCTATGACAATCTTTGCGTTGTGGCTATCCAAAGAGCCGGTCGGTTCATCGGCAAGAATAATGTCACATTTTTTGATAAATAACCTGGCCAATGCCACGCGTTGTTGTTCTCCCCCCGAGAGAGTATATACTTTGCTTTTGACTTTTTCAGAGATTCCCACATTGTCCAACGCTTCTTGAATGGAAATATTCTGCCGATTGCTTTTTCTGACAAGTGCCAGATTTTGCTCCACAGTTTTGCCCTCAACCAAGGCAAAGTTTTGAAAAACAAAACCCACCTTCGTGCGAAAGAAGTTGAGCCGTTCTCCATTCGTCCGTATTTCCGAACCGTCAAACAAAACTTTTCCGGCTGTTGGCGGCTCGATCATGCCCAATATATTAAGAAGCGTAGTCTTCCCCCTTCCGCTTTCTCCAGAAAAGCAGAAAAACTCGCCGCTGTCAATTTGAAAGGATAAATTATGAAAAAGCTCTTTTTCGCCAAAAGACTTACAAAGATCAATACACTCAATCATACTTTTTTGCCTTTCAATATCGAAGTAGTTTTGATTTTATTTGTTCGTATACACTGTAAAGTAACAAACAAGACTTCTATAGCAAATATAGCCATTCCGCACAACAGCACATAAAATGCATCCCCATAGCCAATAAGCTTCACAACAACAATGGCGCACACAGTATAAAATGGGAGCAGTACACAAGGCAATGCAAACAGGCGTTTATTTTGCTCAATCAGACTATAACCGAGAGTCTTTTTTACAGACATTTCAATTCCATTTATTGTATATTCAAGTCTGACAATAAAAGCAATCATTAATATTTCCAAGAGCATAATCAATGCTGAAACGGCACTCATCAATTTGAGAGTTCTTTCTATCCCAGCTCGATTGTAAAGATATAGTTCCCACGCATTCGTAGCTCTTACAATCATATTTTCTGAATTGGAAGAGGTATTAATGAATTGTTCAAAATCCAAATCCGGAACACTGTATAAAAAATCATTGGCCAAATACAATGGATTTAAACAACGCTTTATATAGGATTCTTCCATAACATCGAAGATAACAATCGGATTTTTAAGAAAAACACTTCTATACATATTGCGTCCGCTATTAACCCCAAGCAGGTACGAATTTTTCTCATATACATCTGTTGTAAGATGCTCGTTTATATCACCTTGAATATTGTGCAAAAAAATCCCGGCCGTCATCTCTATTGTCTCTGAAAATGTCTTCAAATCATAGTCTTTTGGGAAGAAAACAAATATTTTTTCTTCCCCAGATGCTTTTGCCAATTCGACCTTTTGTTCCAAATCCGCACCGATATAGGGCAACATCAAATCCATTGCATTGCTATTTAGCAACACAACATTTCGGCCATAGGAGTCGGAAAGATCAAACAAATGAAGTGAATTGTTTCCAAAGCGTGAATCAAATTTATACCACAATCCTTTCTCATCTTCCGTGACTTTTTTAAGATCATCAGAGTTTTTAATTGTTGTTGAATAATTGAGTTTATAGTAACCATAATCTTTTTGTGTTTCAAAGAATTTTTCCTGTTTAAAACAATCAAATGCTTCAACAATAATTATACAATTTGCGGACAGTACAACGAATGCCATGAGTGTGCTAATGGATTTAACAATATACGTAGCTGTCAAGATTCCTTTGTGGTTCAAAGAATTCGAAAGATCTTTTTTTAGAGATATCCTTGTTGTTAACAAATTAATCAGTGCATTGAGAGCGAGCATAGAAAAAAACATGACAAGAATATATCCAAACTTATAATGCACATGTGCAAATTGTTCCAATATAAAGGCTAAAACAAAGAAACATACGGAATAGATTGTTGTATCTAATATTACGTTAAAAGAAAACTCGCGAAGGGGATTATCGCCAAGAGTCATTCGAATCATCATTTCTTTTCTCGAAATAATGGTCTGATATAATGTGAGAAAAAGTACCAACAAAAAGGCTGTTCCCCAAACAAGAATCAGTGTGGCATAAACACCAGATTCACTCCCATTGACGACTTTTAATTCTTTTACCTGATAATACTCAGCCAACTCACTGGCTGTAATATTTTTAAAGGATGCCGCTTGTTCAAGTGTGCCAATATAATAAAATACATCACTCTCGTATATATTTTCAATCTCGGAAAAATCTTTGAAGATTATTTCAACTTCTCCGATGAACATACTCTTATACACTTGTGGTACGATGCCCCGCCTGCGCAACTCTTCAAGCGCTCCTCTTGTGCCATATATAATTTTTTCTTCTTTGAAATCAGACAAATATCTTGTGTCAATTCGAAATACATCAAACGTATTTTCTTCCAGCGCGCTTGCAATTTTGTCCTTTGTCAGGGCAGTTGATCCCTTTTGTCCGTATAATTCATACTCAAAAGTCATCCCGCTAAAGGTATTCTCAAAATGGACAAGATGATATATAAACCGCTCTCCTGTCGCAAGAAACGCAATCAATAATAAAAATAATGTAATCACATATTTAATTGCTCTCATATCACTCGTCTCCACTGCTTGTCAAACTATCGACGGCTGAACCATAGATGTGTTGTTGTGCACCGTTACATGGTTTCGTCAATAACCTCAACCTCAAAAGAGATCTTCTCCGACCCGTCGTTGTTCCATGTAAGTTCGAGCGTGACGGACTTCGCGAACCCAGCCAACCCTGCGGGGTCGAGGCCCAATGCCTGCAGTTTATCATCGTCCGCAATTGTGGAGTTGGATGAGGCGTTTAAAGCCGGGCCTTGACCGGCCTTGAGAGGACGTTTGGTGCGGGGGCCGATGTCCACATCGCCAAGCATGACAATTCCAGAGGCAATATAGTTCTGCATTTCTTCGCTCAGTACACAATAGGCCCTGAAGTTGTCGAATTCTGTCTCCGTCTTGTTCAAAAAGAAAAACTTGTAGCACAGCCTTTTGACATCTCTGTCCATGACAATACGAGCCGGATACACGGTGATTTCAAAATTTTCTGAGAGATCCACATACGTTGTACCTCCTAGATCAGGCGTCGGCAAGACGCTCTGTTCAGGGGACTCGATTGACGCCTCCGAAGGCGTCGGTTCGCCCCCAGACTGACAGGCCGTTAAGAAAAGGAAGGAGAGCAGTAGCGCTGTGCTCAGCGCATAAATTAGGCCCGTTTTTATTCTGATTTTTAGGCAATTACCACACTGTTTCATTTTTAATTCCTCTGTTTCTTTCCGTATAGAAGCACCCCATCCACGGTGAAAGTTTATCAGATAAAGGGTACAGACGTCAAGGGGATTTCGAAGAAAGTCGGAATCGAACAGTTGTGCGAGAGGGCCAGCCGGGGGTTGCCGCAACTGAGCATCTCGCTGGGATTGGACGTGGTGAGGGACATGATGGAGGCGGCGGAAGGGGCGACGTGCGCTGGGCCTAGGGGCAAGCATAATACGCCCGAGCGGACTGGGTACCGACGCGGGCGATCGCTACGGGCGGCATCTTCGGGGATTTAGGGTCTGTCGGGAAATAAAGTGTGCAGTTGGCGCAGCAATTTTGTGTCCCGGCAAGGCGCCGGATTCCGCGAATACTTGTAGTATTCAAGGGTTCCAGCAACGCGGCCGGGGCGCAAAAGGGCAAGTCAAATGTACAGGTTATTTTTCGACAGACCCTAAGGTTTTAAAATCGATGGATGGAGTGTGTTACCTCAATATACGACAGTGATCCAGCGGACATACTACGCTCATCACCATCGTGTCAGAAAGTAATTTTTCCACTCCAAATATTCCGTCATAATCTCATCGTTTGTGGTAATAATTTCGGCATACATAAGATCAGCATAGGTGCAACTGACACCTGCCTGCAACACATCAAGAGACGGTTCAGGCCATTTCTCTGCCGCGTACTTGCCCCAACAGCCGCCCTTGATTAAGTAGGACATATCGTCAGCCGTTCTTTTGTATCCCTCTGGAAATTCTCTCAGCGATAGAAAGAGCAAATATTCTCTTTCTGCCATCATGATCGCATAATGCGGTTGCCCGGAATACCAGCGGCCACCTTTCTTCGTATCGTGAAAGCTGGCTGGTTCCAACACGGACAATCGATCTCCCTCGATTGACATATTGCCTTTGACAACGCGATTAACGACAACCTGTGATTCCACATACCCTTCCTTCATGCGGCGCGAACCCGTGGGTGTTGCAAAAAGGATCAGCTCAGATGCGGATTCCAACGCATCGGGACGGTTATACTCTCTTCTTTCATTTTCTTTTTCGACAGAGTCCTCAGAAAGATATATGGTGTATGCGGCCAGAGACTCCGTGGTCAGCACGATTGTTTTTCGTGTAAAACGAAACAGAAGCGCGACGCAAACCCCTAAAAGGAGAATGGAGAAGAAACAGAGAGAAAATATCTTTCCTTTCACGGTCATATCCCCCCCTCTGCATGGGAACATCTTCCTTCCTCCATCAGGAAAATATCATCGCACAACAGGCGGATATCCTCTTTGTTATGGCTCGCCATGAGGATCAATGCGCCGCGCTGTCTTTCTTCGTTCAATATGGCCCGGAACCCGTTTACCGTCGCCTCATCCAAACTATTTGTCGGCTCATCCAACACGAGCAGGCGTGGTTTTTCCATGATCGCCTGCGCGATCAGCAATTTTTGTTTCATCCCCAGGGAATACTGTCTAAAGGTCCGCCGGTCCCGCCAGTCCAGCCCCACGCGATCCATGGCCGTCTGCATGTCCTGCTCCGAAGCGACATTCCGAATCGACGCCAAAAGCTGCAGACACTTATACCCCGTATACTGCGGCCACAGCCCAACACGATCAAACAGGATGCCCATCTCGGGCGGGAAGGAGACGTCTTTTTGCAATTCCTGACCAAAGGCGACGACATGCCCGCTGTCCGGTATGACAAGGCCGGACAGCACCTTGAAAAGCATGGTCTTGCCGGACCCGTTGCGTCCATAAAATCCGTAAATTTGTCCCGCATCCAGCGAGAGATGGATGTCTTTCAAGACGTGATTCTTTTTTATGTATTTGTTGATGCCGCTGAGAAGAAGATCGGCCATCATACACACCTCACTTTGCCAAAAGATCTCCTTTGTTCAAACGCTTCAACCCGATGACAGCGGTAACTGTGACACCCAACACAAGATAGAGAAACGAGTATGCCCAAGACATCCCGCCCGCGCTCTCAATGGATTGCAAAGTGATATCCCGCAGCGACGGAATATCATGCAGAGAAAAAATGAACTGGGCCGAGGGCCAAAAACGCAGCAGCTTTTCGGGAAGGCTGGCGTATAGCAACAAAAACAACGGCATATGAAAGACCCACAGAAACAGAGGAGCGAGCGCGTGACCGGCCAATAACGACATGATATTGGCGGCCAACAAGTATAACAACTGCACGCCAAAGCCCAGAGAGAACAAGTAGGCCATTGTACAAAGCAGATGATTCAATTGACCGATGGAAAATCCGAACGCAAACAGGCCAATGAAAAAAGAAGCCGCCAATTGAAACGCGTAAGAGGCGAACAAATACAAAAAGAGCTCAACACATTTGTTGCGATACCACCGTGTCCGGCTTCCGTTTCGCGTGAAAACGTATGTCGAGACACAGTCCCAGTCCTCTGTAAACACCTGAGAAAAGAGCAGCAGATTGATTAAAAACGGGATGGAAAGCAACAGGCCATGCAAAAAAAAGCCAAACAGTCCGCCGTCTTTCGGGATCCATCCCCCCAGGGTAACCATCAGGAAAACGCTCAAATCTGCTTCGCCCCTGGGAACGGGCAATAAATTCACGGAGAACAGGGCGCTCACAGCGATAACCAAGTTGCATCCGAACGCCGTCATCATTTTGCGGCGGTCAACGCGCACGCTCCCGCATTGGTTACTTCCGCACATAATATTGACTCCCAATAAACCCCACAGACAAAAGAAGTATCGCCATCGTTTTGCCCACACAGACAATCCATATTGCCCACACCTGCTCAAGAGGGATCGTCCCTGTGTACCACAATGCCCCCGTGTTCATAGCCAGGACACCTGACAGATCCCACACGTGACTGGACCGCCCCAGTAAACCTGTGAGATCCACCAAGGCGAGCACAAAAACAATCGCCGCGCCTATCCGCGTCATATCCAGTACAGAAAACATCAGCACAAACACGCCGACAAAAAGAAAGGCGATATACTGAGAAAAAAGAGTTATCAGTACAACCGACCAAGGGAGGGGGGCGCCATTTCCGAGACAAGCGACGGATAAAAGAAACAGCAGCAACCGAATCAGCGGAATGAGTGAACTCTCAAGAGCAAGCATCTTCAAGCGTTCCCCATAGGCACGCCTCCAAGAGACATATCTCACCAGCGAAAACACTGTGAACACACACCGATTTGCTTCACGTGCCAACATGAGCGACAAAGGAAGAAACACCACGCCATCCAGCACAAAAAAGTAGTGCGCCGTATAGAGAGAAGGCGTACCGCTGATGTGACTGTTGAGGTAGATTAAATTGGCTGCCGCCGCGATAAGCACGGCGAACAAGAGAACAAACCGCAATGCCATGTTCCCGACCAGCGTGCGCACAAACAGTTTCATCGCAGATCATCCAACCTGCCGCGGGATTGATACCACAGGCTTCCCGCGCAAAGCGACACCGCAACCGCGCACACCAACATGAATGTCTCCAATCGCAACCCAACCGTAATCGGGACGGCCTGAATGTAGTTTGTAATCGTAAGAGAGGGAGACAGATTGTCCCCGATAAAATAAAAAAGTATTGTGACGACTGTCGTTGCCCCAACCACGACAATCCGATTTTTGCGCAAATAAAACGAGATGCAATATGTCAGAAGAGCCATGACAGCACCCCACACCCCCGCAATGCCGATATGGGCAAGGTTATCCACATAAGGAAAGTTTATAGACAAATTGGGAAATAGTGCCCTTTGCAGGTATATGTCCGGAAGAGGGCCACCGATCGCATATGCATCACCGAAAAAAGAATTGTGATTTCGCCAGGGAAAAGCAAGGAGGCAAAACACTTGGTTTAAGACAAATGTCCATATCACCAGAAAAAAGCCGCTTGCCGCCGCCACAATGGCCTTGGCGCTCACATACATTCTCCGCTTTGTTCTGGCAAATTGCAAAACATCGACTCCAGACTGCCGCTCCGTAAAATAACTGTCGGCATAAGCGACAGACACAAACAAGGGCAGCAAATATGCCATAAAAAGATAACCGAAGGTCCCATCATAAACCATCCCCATACGAAAAGCAGGTTTGAGACTGGAAACGTCGGTGGACAAGAAAAGGATCACGTTTTCCAACATACCCAGCACGGCAGCCAGGGAAGACGCGATGAGTAAAACACGAAACTCAAAGTGGGAGAACAGTTTTCTTATTTCAAGCTGGATAAAAGTCCTCACTCTCAATCCCCCTCGCCGGATGGCGGGGCGAAACTCGCCCCGCCATCTCTGCACGGATACACAACAGCAAAACCTTATATACGATATAACCGGCTTAAACGCTTTACTCTCAAGTTTGATTGAACGTCCATTTATATTTCGCCATTGCAATATTTTGAAATGAATTCATCCATATTTCCGGCCGTCCAAGTTCGATTATCATATTCATGATCCCAAAAAAATATGTTATATGCACAGATGCCTGCTTTTCTAACTTGGTATCCATAATAATCACCGCACCCATTGCCAGCGAAAAATAACAAGCAGTCCAAAGGCATATAATCTTCAAGCGAGCGAAGCCGTTTATTCGTTTCTATTATTTCATTAACAGAGAGCAGTACACAACCGTCCCCGTTGAGTTCCTTAAGGAGTATAACAAGGTCGCTAGGAATTTCTCCCAATAATTTCTCCAAGTTTTGGATTTCTGTATCTGTTGCAGGGGCCTTAATATCTATTAATCTTATGGTTTTTGCATATTTTTTTATTTTTTCAATCCACATAATCAGAACTCCTTCACACAATAGGTCTGGCGAAATCGCCAGACCTATTAGTAGTATTGTCTCTATAGAAAATCAAAACGAAAACGAAAAATTAGTAATTTGCCCACCACGTATTGACTGTAGTATGTACTGATGTTTTCAACGGCATAAGATTCGAATTAGCATGCGTTCCACCATATGCTCGCGGCTTTATATGGTGAATCTGAACATCATTCCAATTCAAGGAGTTTCCATTATTGTACGTCTGCTCATACCACGCTATATAAGCATTTCTTTGAGCAGTGGTTAATGCAGGGAGCGGAGCTGACACTTTCGCCCATGATGATGATGAAGGGACAGTCATAAATACATTTCCAAAACAATCTGTAATATCAGGATATTCAACAGCCTTTTTATTAAATAGCAAGTCATACGTCGAGTAATAAAAAGACTCTCCATCCATTGTTCCAGTAATAGTCACATCCCAAAACTTACTAGCTGAAGGTGTTGAAGACACTTGAGTAGAACCAGGCCAGGCGGTGATATTTGTTGTGTTAACAGATGTGATTTTACTCGACGCAACTGTATTCCCAGCCCATAATGATATCTCCAAATTGTGGGCTGGCAAAAATCCCAAATGCCACACTTTTCCAACAACTTTTCCTCCTGAGCCTTGGATAGATACATCAATATAAAAGAGATCTACCGCTGCTGTTACATTAGAAATAGACGTTTCATCTTCAAGCGCT
This sequence comes from Oscillospiraceae bacterium, assembly GCA_031265355.1. Taxonomy (NCBI): domain Bacteria; kingdom Bacillati; phylum Bacillota; class Clostridia; order Eubacteriales; family Oscillospiraceae; species Oscillospiraceae bacterium. The sequence continues at coordinate 34,274 of JAISCT010000049.1, forward strand.
GACTGAGCAGCATCCGTAGAAACAGGAATAGCAATCTTGAATTGCACACCATTTTCGAGGGGCTCTTCCGACACCTTGTATGCGTGGATTATGTGGTCAGAAGCCTCGATGGAAATCTTTTCTATCTCCGTAGATACGCTGACAACCGAGAATGTTTCGACATTTTCTGTGGCAACTGCCGGGATTGCGAAGCATGTAGTAATCAGGGAGAACATCAAGATTACGGCCATAATTACCTTCGAATTGCGCAATATTTGCATTTTTAGCCATCCCTTTCTTGTCTTGCGAAAGGCACAAAAAGTTGATGAAACCGATGCGCCTAACGCTACAATAAAATTTTAGTATAGCCTGGTCCTGAAGGAACAAACACGCTATAAAATGTATGGAAGAGGGCATGCATTACAGAACAGTAGAGCTACCATTATATCTTGTCTGCCGACATTAACAAATTGCCTCTGACACGGCTTTCACAAAGATCACAACAACCTCCATGCCGCCACTGGTGCTGTGGCACAAATAATAATGAAAATAAAGGGCGCCACGTGTCGTTTTGCGCCACATATCGTTTCATGATATAATGTATTCGCAGAGAAGGCAACTACAAAGCACGGTGAATTAAGTTGCGGACTATCTCCATGGATACAAGGCAGAATAACAACCCGTGTAAGAGCCGTCTATCAAGCACAAATAAGTGGTGCTTACATGTCAAACGACAGGCAAGTAAGAGCGCCGACGACAAGAAAGTGACAGAATAAATACGGAAGGTGAGAACAGGAGCGAAAACAGCGTAACGCGAAGCGCAACCTGTTTTCGCTGAGGAGGATCCGAAGACGGGAGCAAAGCAGCAGACGGACATTTTGGTGTCGTTTGGCGCAGTTGGTGACATCGCAAAGTCACTGGAATCTTATCTACGCTAAACTTAAGGGGAATTTAGGCTCCAACAAATTTTCAAAAACGAGAGATTTAGAATCATCAAATAGCTACGCCATGTCGTTCGCTGTCCGAAATCTTAATTTTGAATACTGTAGCCATCAGAGGTGGTACACATATTCCAAAATTGTATATCCCGTTAGGGATAATCTTTAAACGCCCCACGCATCTCCCCTTTCATGCAATATTGAGCCCTTTCTCCACCCCAAGCCTATCGCTCGTCAAGCGGCCCCTTATCCGAAGCTTATAATACATCAAGGAGAACATACTTGTCAATAGCAAATTTTATTTAGCAGTAATAAATTATAAAATTTGACGAAAATCGCCTTAATTCATCCCCAAACACATCCTCTCTCGCACCGAATCACACACAGCTGCAAACACTATCGAAACCCATAATACACCAAGAAAACATATTTGTCAATAGAAATCATAGTTGACAGCACACATTTTTTCTGATATAGTTTTCCTGAAGTCAAAATCTGTTGTCCAGAGACAGTGGGCTGGCCGTGAGGGGCAGAAGGGAATATCCAATTAATGGAAAATAATCCACAAATTGGGGACAAGCATTGGGGAAGAAAATTCACAAGACGAGGCGATTATGGACAAGACACCGGACACCAGTTCAAATAGAAGCGGAACGTCAGCCAGTATTAAGGACTTGCTCAAAAAAGCAACGACAGAGATGCTGGTGCTGTTTGTGTTGCGTTTTAAGCCTATGTACACGTATGAAATGATGAATCTGATTGAGCGAATCAGTGGCGGTGTCCTTACTTTCAATACCCTGTACCAAGCCGTATACAGATTGCAGAAGTTCCGATATATCTTTGAGTCTAACAAGACCATCTCTGAGGACAATAGATTGCGTGTCTACTTTTCTATCACCAAGGAGGGCAAGGTATACTTTGAAAAATTGGTTGCAGAATATCGGACTGTAACAGATGTGATTGACAAAATTCTCGCGCAGGACACTCTGGATTTGACAAATTTGGAGGGAGAAGATCAGGGATGAAAGCATTAAACCGCTACTACAAAACATTGCGAAAGACCATGATATGCTCCCGCGCTTCTAAAACGCGTTTCCTTAAGCAGACGGATGCGTTCGTGGAGGATTTTCTGAAGGACAAGCCAGAGGCTACATTTGAAGATCTCTCCAATTTGCTGGGCGACCCGGCGGCTCTTTCGGAAACATTTATGGAAACATTAGATCCTGCAGAAATACAACATCATAAGCGTATGCAAAACATATGGAAAATACTTCTTGTTGCTTTGCCTATCGTAGTCATCGTTCTTCTCTGCATATTCGTTTATTATATAGGTCAGGCACATCTTGACATTGAGCTGACCGAAGAGACCGTAATTTACCTGTATCCGTGACGGCGATCTTATAAGCAAGATTAATATCACGGATTTGGGCAATTTATATTTACTAAATTGGAGGAATCTGACAATGAAGAAGGTCAAAGCGTTTATCTGCTGCTTCGCTATGCTGTGCGTCATATCCGCGCCGGTATCTAGTTATGCCGCCGAGTTCGGGGAGGCTCAAACAACCGACATTGAATACCTTGGCGACGGCATCACGGTTGAAACGACCATAACAGTCCATAGTTCTTTGCTGAGAAGCAGCACCAAAAGCGCCACGCGCGCATCCACGTATAAGGACAACGGCACCACCATAGCAACCGTTACGTTGAACGCCACGTTCGGATACGATGGTTCGTCCGCCTGGGTTGTCAGCGCGTCCGCCAGTCATTGGGTCGCCAGCAACTGGACCTATGAGAACCAGAGCATTTCGACGACAGGCGCAACCGCGCGCGTCACAGCCACGCTGAAGAAGTGGCTTGGATCTACTTCAACCGGCACCGCTTCCGTGAATAGTGCGCTGACGTGCAGTGCCGGCGGAACGGTCAGCTGACGGGTTGTCTGGCGACAGTGTGTTGCGTACAAGTGCAATGCAATTGCAGTAGATGAAGGCAAAAAGAGGCGCGATGCGCCTCTTTTTGTTGTAAATATATGGGAAAATTTGCAAGACACTCTTGCGAAGACAGCGGCAGGCCCTGCCTCGCCGCCCGGCGCCGGGGTGTGCCTGGGACCCGCTTCGCGGGATTTGTGCCGCAACAGGTAAGTCCGCTCCTCATGTTTTGCGTTTTTCTTTCGATTTATTTAATGGGGAAATTTACACCTGAGGGATTACATCGCTCACCGGACGGGCGTCCGGTGAACACAGTGAGGAGAATCTGTATGCGCCTTGTAAAAAATATGAAAGTCTCGGTGAAAATCCTGTTGTCTTTCATGATTGTCATCGCATTGTCCATCGTGATCGGCCTGATCGGCATCGTCAGTCTGGTTACGATCAACCGGGAGAGCACGGAGCTGTATGAGGAAAACACCCTGCCGATGGCCGACTTGGCTACACTGTACGATCTTCTCGGCGGGCAGCGCATATGCGCGGACAATGTGGTCATCTTCTATGAAGCGGACCCGGACTTGGCCGAAGCGGAATACAACGACTTGGCCGATAAGGAAAGCGATTTTGAGGCGGCTCTTTCCGCCTACCGGGCCACCATTGCGGAGGGCGATACCGCAAAAATGAGCGGCTATGAGACGATCGCCAACCAATACGGCGGCGCCGCTTTTACAAGTGCCAAGGCCGACCTCCGCGCCGCCTATGCAAGCGGCGATCTTGAGGCGCTGACGGCCGCCGCCAGGGAGATCGACAGCGCCGGCTCGGATATTTCGGATACGATCGACGCGGCGTTTGCGTACAACAAAACCCAGGCGGGCGACAAAGTGGCTACCAACGACACCCTGTTCGGCTCAAGCACCGTCATCATTGTCGCCATTGCGGTCGTGACGCTGTTGATCTCGCTCTTTTTGGCCATTTTAATCTCCAAAATCATCGCCAATCCCGTCAACCGCATCTTGGCGGTGGCCAGGCAGGTGGGCGACACCGGAAGCCTTGCGCTCTCCGAGGAGAGCGTGGGTGCGGTCAAACAGGACGCCGCCTTTAAGGATGAAATCGCCCAAATGGCGGGCGCTTTCGCCAAGATGATGGACGGCATGATCGACAAGGCCAAGACATTGGAGGTCGTGGCCGGCGGCGACCTGACGCCGGCCGTAAATCTGGTCGGCCCAAAGGATACGCTGGGCAACGCGATCGCCGCGATGATCGACAGCCTCAACCGCATGTTCGGCGACATCAACGGCTCCGCTTCGCAGGTCGCGGTCGGCGCCCGGCAGATCGCCGACGGCGCCCAGACGCTGGCACAGGGCTCCACCGAGCAGGCGACCTCCATCGAGGAGCTGTCCCGATCCATCAGTGACATCGCCGACAAAACCAACAAAAACGCCCAGTTGGCCGGCCAGGCCGCCAGTCTGTCGGAAACCATCCGCGCCAACGCCGAAAAAGGCTCCGGCCAGATGGATCAGATGACAGAGGCCGTACAGGAGATCAACGTGGCTAGCCAGAACATCAGTAAAGTCATCAAAGTGATCGACGACATTGCCTTCCAGACGAACATCCTGGCCCTCAACGCGGCGGTGGAGGCCGCGCGCGCCGGCCAGCACGGCAAGGGGTTTGCGGTGGTGGCCGAAGAAGTCCGCAGTCTGGCTGCCAAAAGCGCTGCGGCCGCCAAGGACACCACGGGGCTGATCGACAACTCCATGGCCAAGGCGCAGCTCGGTTCTCGCATCGCGGAGGAGACCGCCAGTTCGTTGAAGAAGATCGTGGAGGGCATCAACGAGAGCACCGTCATCGTCGGCAACATCGCCCGTTCCTCCGAGGAGCAGTCGAGCGCCGTCAAGCAGATCAACATCGGCATCGACCAGGTGGCGCAAGTCGTACAGCAAAACAGTGCCACCGCCGAGGAGAGCGCTTCCTCCTCCGAAGAAATGACCGGTCAGGCCGATATGCTATCCCAGCTTGCCTCTCGGTTCAAGCTGCGCAGGGACGCCCTAGCCTCTCTGCCGTCGTCACCGGCCGCCGCTTTCGCCGGCGGAGGGTCCGACCAGTGGCCGGCGGACCACTTTATCACATCGGGCGGCATGGGCAAATATTGAGCGCCGCATCGGGCGGGTTGTTTTTGTTTTTCAAAGAGGAAAAAACAGGCGGGGCAAGTCGTTGATTTGCCCCGCCTGAATCTGGATTTTCCTAAATTTTATCTTTATTTTACCTGTTTTTGATAGCGCGATTCTCCACTGTCTGTTAGAATTTTCTTCAGGAGTTTGGGTAAAAATGGACGCCGAAATTTTATTGTGGAGGATTACAATGATGAAAAAAGCAAAGAGAGTCCTTGCCCTGGCTGTTTGTCTGCCGATGGCTGTTGCCGCTATCGCCTTGACGGGCATGGCAGCGATAGCGGCCCCGTCCAACCCCATTGAAGCATTTGCGCCCAAAACAGGGGTCAGGTTTGGCGTCATGAGCGATACGCATATCGGCGCTTCCGCGCTGGCCTCGCTTACAAATGAAGCGCGCTTGGTAACCGCGTATCAGACCTTTGCGAAAATCGATTCCACGATGGATGCCATTGTCACAGTGGGAGACATCACGGAAAGCGGCACGCTACAGCAATTCAACACATATAAGGCAATTATGGACGAAAACTCCAAGGCACAGGAAAACATCTTGTCGTTGGGCAATCATGACAACTATCAGGTCAACGGGCAAGACGTTTTGAAGCGCTTTGAAGACGTCTTTGGATTCTCGGCCAACCATGATAAAGAGATAGGCGGCTACCACTTTATCACCGTGAGTACCCTGGACAGGGAATACAATACCGCGACCTACGAGCAGCACAGAGAATGGCTGGAAGCGCGGTTGGACGCCGCTCACGCAGAGGATCCCGCAAGGCCTATCTTTGTGTTTATCCATCATACAATGGTTGACACTTGTATCGGCTCGCGGCAGTCGCAGGCGGATCCGGCGCATGATTTGCGTGGAGTACTGAGCAAATATTCTCAGGTCGTCACTTTTTCGGGGCACTCCCATGTGTCTCCGATCGACCCGAGGAACATTTGGCAAGGGGATTATACCGCGCTTAACTGCGGATCCGTATATTATGTCGCGCTGGATTTTACCAATCCGCTGACGGCCGGCCAGACAAACAACACAAACATCGGATATTCCCCCGTCAACCGCGGCGAGTCCAGCACGGGCATAGTTGTGGACGTGGACGGATCGTCCGTGACCATTCGCCGCGTCGACATGTATTACGGAAAAGAGATCGCCGCGCCGTACGTGTTCGACACATCGGCTGACAAAGCCATGCTTCCCTATCGCCAGGACAAACGCATGGAAGAATCCCGCGCGCCCGAATTTGTACCCGGCGCCAAAATCGCAGTCTCCAATCTTGCCGATACAGGTTTCACCTACACCTTTGCACAGGCGGAAAACAAGAGCGAAACCATTCCGGACGATGGAGCCTTTGTCTATACCGTGGAAATCAGTGAATCGGAAACGGGCGCTGTCGCAGATACAGCCCGTTTGCAAGCAAACTACTTTATGCTCCCACAGCCCGAAACTGTCTCCTACAGCACAAATAAGCTGAAAGAAAACACCTCTTATCGCATCAGCGTCACGCCGATCGGCTTCTACGGAAAAGAAGGCGCCGCTCTGACCGGCACCTTTACGACAAAAGGCCCGCTGAGTATCACCTGCGATGCGAACCTTGTGAAAAAAGGCGATTACTTCCGGGTGGCCGCGGCCTTTGTCGAGACAGTCCAGAGCAACGCCGCCATTCTCGATTATGCCTTCGACACCGAAAAATATGCATTCAGAGGCTTTACGCCCTCCGAAGGCATGAGCGTGCTCAATACGGCCACAAGCGAGAGCGGCGTGAGGATTGCGGTCATGATGCCCGGTTACGGCGCCAAAGAGCTCGGCCAGGTTCTCTTCTCCGCCAGAGAGGACGCCGCACTTCAGAACGAGGACAATGAAATCAAACTGACGCTACACTATGTTGTGAAAGATGAAGCCGGCGGTAAACTAATACGCGTTGCGGCCGCCGATACAGCCTTCACCTCCAGCGGCGGAACGCTCGGAACCGGAGAGAATGGCGACGTCACCCTGATTGATCTCTCCAATGTCATCGACATGTTCGGCGCGGACACCGCCCACGCAAATTGGAGCAAATACCGCTTCTACGACTACAACAACAACGGCGCCATCGACATCCAGGACATCGCGGCCGTTGCCAAGATGATAAAAACACGATAGCGGGTGTATGGTGCCTTGAACGATTGTAGTCAATCGAACCGCTGCCAGACGAGCCAAAATTCAGGCCGGAGCTGTTTGGCAATAGCTGTTTTGACGGCAGTGCTCCGAAAGATGGCAAAGGGCGTTGAAATTTGGGGGAATTTCGACGCCCTTCGTTTTGTCCTTTTGCGGCCCCGCAAACCGTCGCATCGGGCGCCGCGTCTGTGCGGAGCCCGCCGGCGGGGACCGTCTTGAGAGACTTCCAGATCGTAGGTGTACCAGGTGCTGTCTTTTTCCCACTAAATTCGGCTGCCCGTGAGAGCAAGTGACCGGTTCAACTTGCTCGCGATCGACTAACGCCCCAAATCATACTGGAAAAATCGAAGAGATATGCTATAATGGGGATAAGAAACACCGGGAGAGCGGTGCTTCTCCGAGACGGATGGGAGGGGATCAAATGCCTGAAATTGATAAGATTCGGCAGGTGGCTGCCCGCTTGGCCAAGGACTACCCGATCAAGAGCTTGTCGTGCTTTGGCTCATATGCCAGCGGTTCCCAGACCAAGGACAGCGACATAGACCTCTTGGTCGAGTTTACGTCGCCTACGATTTCCCTGATCAAGCTGTCGGGACTGAAACAGAGGCTGGAAGAACAACTTGGACTGTCTGTGGATCTGATACATGCCCCAATCCCCGTCGAGTCATACATTAAAATTGACAAGGAGATTTTGCTCTATGAACGAGCGTGACCAATTGAAAAAGGATAGCAGCCATTTTGTCAGGGGCCCCAAGGAGATCTCTGTAATCTGTCGCAATCCGATCGTTGTACTGAAATTTGAAGCGGAGGGGCAAATCGACGAGTTGCCCCTCCAAAATTTTGTCAATCGAACCACTGCCAGACGTGCCAGAATTCAACGTGCCGGGCCGCGAGGGCGAGGGCGGTGTAGCCGAGGGTGAAGAATCCGGCGAAGGCGGCCAGCGAGACGGTGACGAGACCGCGGAGACGGCGGCGCAGGGGCGCGCGCAGCAGGGGGTGGATACTCACCGGCGGGTAGCGGGTGCCGCGCCATGTGTTTCGGTGCCACCGCCGGTAGGCGCGCGCCGTGTTCGCCGCGAAGGCGTGACAGCACGCCGTCAGCGCGGCGAACACGCACCCGAGCGCGAGGAGCGACAGCCCCACCGCCGCGTCGCCGAGCGCGTCCAAAAAGACATCTCTATTCATCGGGACACTCCTCCTTGCTCATCGTCCACCCGGATCATATCGTCCACCGCCCGCGCGAAGGCGAGCCACTCCGCCCGGCGGCGGCGGTACTCCGCCCGGCCCGTCGACGTGAGCGAATAGTACTTCCGCGGCGGGCCGCCGCTGTCCTCGGACAGATACGCCGTCACGAGTCCTTCGTTCTTCAACTTCCGCAGGATGGGGTAGACCGTCCCGTCTGCAATCTCGATCCTGCGCGACAGCGCCTCCGACACATCGTACCCATACCGGTCTCCCCTGTGCAGCAGCGAGAGCACGCAGAGGTCTAACACACCCTTTTTATACTGACTGTTGATGCGGACACCTCCCTGCGACGATTCGTATTGCGTCACTATTGATTATAATATAGTAGTGTTTGTTTGTCAATAGCTGCCTTGGAGGAAGCGTCGGCGCGCCGCCCGCTCTGCGGAGGGGGCGCGGGGGGCCGGCGGGGCTTGCGCGCGGTGGTGTTTTGTGGTATACTGGGCGCGAACGTATCGTGAACATACAAGGAGGAGAAACAATGCCTGAACTGAAAGGCGCATGCATCATCGGCCAGTCGGGAGGTCCCACTTCGGTCATCAACGCCAGCGCGCTCGGCGCCATCCGGACGGCGCTGGATACAGAGACCATCACAAAGGTCTACGGCGCCGCGCACGGGATCCGCGGGGTGCTGGACGATGTGCTCTACGACATGGACTACGAGGATTCACAGGAGCTTGAGTATCTGCGCCACACCCCGTCCAGCGCGCTCGGTTCCTGCCGCTACAAGATGAAGGACCCCGACGCGGACGACACCGACTACCGCCGCATCCTTGACATCTTCCGGAAGTACGACGTGCGGTACTTCTTTTACAACGGCGGCAACGACAGCATGGACACCTGCAACAAGATCAGCAAATTCATGCTGAAGGCCGGCTACGAGTGCCGTGTCATGGGCATCCCCAAGACCATCGACAACGACCTGTTCGGCACGGACCACTGTCCCGGCTACGGCAGCGCCGCCAAGTATATCGCCACTTCCTGCGCGGAGGTCTATCAGGACGCGCGCGTCTACGATACCCCCATGATCACCGTCGTGGAGATCATGGGCCGCCACGCCGGCTGGCTCGCCGGGGCCAGCGCGCTGGCCTCCCTCGTGGGCGCGGGCCCGGACCTCATCTATCTGCCCGAGGTGGCCTTCGACATGGACGCGTTCCTGCGCGACATGACGGCCATCTACAAAAAGTCCGGCAAGGTCGTGATCGCGGTGAGCGAGGGCATCCACGACAAGGACGGCAGATTCATCGCCGAATACGGTTCCGACATCGCGCAGACCAAAGACTCCTTCGGCCACGCCCAGCTCGGCGGTCTGGCCGCGACGCTGGCCGCCCGCGTGAAGCGGGAGACAGGCGCCAAAGTGCGGGGCATCGAGCTCTCGCTCCTCCAGCGCTGCGCCGCGCACGAGGCCTCGGCCACCGACATCGAGGAGTCCTACGCCGCCGGCGCCGCCGCGGTGAGCAACGCCGTCGCGGGGATCACCGATAAGATGGTCGGGTTTGAGCGCGTCATGGAAAACGGCCGATATTCCTGCCGCATCAAGCTGCTCGATCTGTCAATCGTGGCGAACACAGAGAAGAAAGTGCCGCGCGAGTGGATCAACAAAGCCGGCAACGGTGTGCTGCCGCCTTTCATCGAATATGCGCTGCCCCTGATTCAGGGCGAGACCGCGCTCTCCCGCGAGAGCGGCCTGCCCCGTTTCGCGCGGCTCAAAAAGGTGCGCGCGCACAAGCTGTGAGCGCAAAGCCGTTCAAAGTGGCCCTTCCGGGGATGCGAATTGTCAAGACGGGCCTGTGTGTGGCGATCTGCCTCATTTTGGGCCTTGTCGCCGGGTATCCGACACCCATCTATGCCTGCATCGCCGCCATCCTCGCAACGCGGCCGACGCTGGAGATTTCGTTTCGGTCCGGCCTTGACCGCCTGATGGGCACCGTGGTGGGCGGCCTGCTGGCGATTGGCGTGCTGTTCTTCGACCTCTCTAGCATTCACCCTTACTTACAGGCCGTCCTCATCGGGCTCGGCTGCGCCGCCACACTGTATTTTTGCGTGCTCATCCGCAGCGTGGACGCGGCGGCGCTGTCCTGTGTCGTCTTCCTCATCATTGTCTCGCAGCACCCGCAGGACAAATATCTCTTCGCCGTCACCCGTGTGCTGGAAACCCTGGGGGGGATTCTCGTCTCCATTGGGGTCAATAAATTTGTAAACATTCCCTGGAAACGCCCTCCCGCCAAAGACCCCTCCGAGGACGGCGAATAAACGCAGGCACGATACGGCTCCCCGCCGGGCAAACAGTGCGTTTCGATGCACTGTCTGCCCGATGGGGAGCCTATTTGTGACGTTTAGTTCTCCTTCGGCGGCAGGACGGGCGCGTATGTCGCGCTGTCCCAGAGGAACGCTTTGGCATAGGCGGCGGTTCCTTTGTCGAGGCTGACGCTGAGCTCACTCGGTTCGTAAGCCTGCGCCGAGGCGCTCACCGTGTTTGCGGCGAGCAGCCGGTCGTCGGCGCCGTAAAGTGCGAGGATGATCGTCACGTCGGCCGGCTCGTCCTGACCGGGGTTGTAACGCGTCGAAGCGGTGACGACACCGGATTCATCAGTGAGGAACAACTCGCTCGACGGCGCGGCGGACTCACTGTAAATCGTTTTCGACCACGCCATCGCCGCGCCGGCGTCAAACGGACTTGTGCCAATAAACGAATAATTGTACGCAAACGTCTTGCCGCTGACATAGATCCGCGCCTGCTCCGGGGTGCCCTCGTGATGTACGCCGCGCGACGCGAGATTTATCTGGAGGAACGTGTCGTCCGAAGCCGCGATTTTATAGAGATGTTCCTGGCCGCTTCGCGAGCTGGTGAGCGACTCCTGCGAATAGTGCAAGGCGTTGAACTCTACAAGCCCGTCGGTACACTCGCTTCCGGCGAGGAACACGTCGCCCCCCGCGTGATCGCCCGCTTTGACGATGAGACCGTACCCGCTCTCGTCGGTCAGCGCCAGCCAGCGCGTCTCCACCTTGTTGCCGCTCTCCTGCGGTTTGAGATGGTTTAAGTAGTTGTCGGTCACGGTTGTGTTCCAGACGCCGACGGGGGTTCCGAGTTTGCGATCGGCGTAGGACTCGCCGGAACCGCCCCCGCGCCCATACCAGGTTATGTTCTCCAGGCCGCCTTTTACCACCATGGTGGAGCCGATTTCCGGCGCCTCGTCGTTTGCCGCCGCGCCGAACGAATACGTCTCGCTCACCTTGACTTCGCCGTCCGCGTAGACTGTGTACGTCGTTTCATAGGCGCCGTTTTTGGACGGGAACGCGCCCTTGGCCGCGATCACCGCGACGCTCTCCGTCGATGCGACCGTCACCGACGTGACGGTGCGGCCCGCCGCGACATCGCGCCATGTGTCCATCGTACCGCCCCAGTTCATGTCGTCGTCGGTCGGCGCGCGCCAGAAGTTCGGCTCGGGCCCTTGGACAAGCAGCGGCCGCCCGTCGTAGCGGTAGGAACCGACGACGCCGCTTGTCTTGTCGACGCTCAGCGCGAATCGGCCGCCCGATACGGTCACCTCGCCGGCCGATTCGCTGACAGTGAGACGGCCCGACGGCACCGGAACAAGCGTTTTGCCCGGCGCGCCCGCGAAGTTGACGGGGATCTGGCTCAGGGACACGACATGCCCTGCGTCCGCCCACGGTGTCGCTTCTTTTGTCTTGAAGTAGATGTTCAAAAGATAGTCCGCGCCTGGCTTCAGCGTTTCCGGCCGGACATACGGTACGGGTGCCTCGAGCTTTGTCATGGTCTCCTGAGAGACGCCGGACGGCGCCGGCGCGAGGTTTAGGGAGAGCCCGCGGCCGCTTTGGAGGACCGTGCTGTCTTCCAAAAATTCCCAGTACATCTCAAATTCGTTGGCGTTCGTGAACAGATATTTGTTGCTGAACACGAGCACGTCGTCATACGTCGTCGACGTCGCCGACGGAATGAACAGGAAGACGGCGCCTTCCGCGTCGGTGGGTTTCGAGGCGCCTATCTCCTCGGCGCTGAGCGCCTTGTTCAGAAGGCGCGCGGACGCGATATAGCCGTCGTACGGCCTGCCGTAACCGACGGAATAACCGAGCACCACGCCTGTGCCCGACGCCCCGATCGAACCGCTGTCGGTCCTGCTGCCGATCTCCGCGCCGTCCAGGTACAGCCGCATCGTGCCGTTTGTGTATGTGGCGGTGATGCGGTGCCAATTGTTCACGTATCCGGCCGGCTGCGGGATCGTCAGGCTGCGCCAGCCGGCGTTCGTGCTGATGGTGAAGTCGATTTGACCGGCGTGCTCGCGGATCATGAACTGTTGGTCGTTGCCCTTTTCAAAGATGTTTTTTGTGCCGCTGTCGCTCGTGGGGAACACGTATACGTCCATGGTGAAATCGGTCCGAAGGTCGTAATCCGGAAGATTCGGATACAACCGCGTGCCTTTGAGCGCGCCGCCCGTGTGGCCTTGCGGGTCCTGGACGATGCCGCCGCCGCCCGTCGGAACGCTGTCCGGGTGGATGATGTCCGCGTCGAACACCACGGTTTCGTTTTTGGTCTCGGCCGTCAGCATGCGGTATTGATACTTCATCTCGTCGACCTGCGGCTTGACCGTGCGGTCGGTCAGAATCATGCCGTTGCCGCTGAAATTGTTGTCGTTGGGGTTGTCGCCCCAGTCGCCGCCGTAGGCAAGATAGTTCTCGGCGTCGTACGGCGAAACCCATTCGGGCTGCTCGATGGTGATGATGTCGCCGCCCGTCGGCGCGAAGAGAAACACGACGCCGTCGCCGTCGTCGGAGGGCGAGGAGGCCGCTATCTGCTCCTTTGTCAGCACCGTGTTCAGGACGCGCGCCTTGGCGATATAGCCGTCGTAATTTCGGCTGTTGCTCCAGTTGCGGCCCAGCAGCATCCCGACACCCGAGGCGCCTGTGGCCCCGCTGACCGCCCGGCTGCCGATCTCCTCGCCGTCCAGATACAGGCGCATTGCGCCGCCGCCGTACGTCGCCGTCAGGCGGCGCCAGCTGTCGAGATAGCCGGCGGGCTGCGGCACGGTGACACTGTACCACGTGTCGGTCTTGATGGTAAAGTCGAGCTGGCCATTTACCTCGCGTACCATAAACTGGTCGTCGTTGCCCTTTTCAAAGAGATTTTTGACGCCGGATCCGCTGGCGGGGCGGACGTACAGGTCGACGGTGAAGTTGTCCGTCAGCTGATAGTCGGCGACGTGCGGGAAGACGACTGTGCCCCTCAGCGCCTTGCCGCTGTAGCCGCTGGGGTTTGTTTCGATGGTGCCGCTTGTATCCGACACGGCGTTGTCCGTATGTTTTAGATCGAGCGCGAATGGCGCGTACCGCTGCTCGCCGTAAAGCGCGAGCTGGAACACCGTGTCGCCGTTTGGCGTCGCCGGGGTGCTGGCTTGGATCTCGGCCTCGGTCAAGGCGCGCTTTAGCACGCGCGCGTTGCCGATATAGCCCGAATACCGCCGCCCGCCGCCTTCCGCGCCGACATGGAGGCTTTGCGCCTGTTCGGTGATCTCGTTGATCGTCGCGCGCTCGCCGACTTTCACGCCGTCAAGGTACAAGATCAGCTTGTGATCGGCGTATGTGCCGGTCAGTCTGTGCCAGTTGTTGGCATAATTGGCCGGTTTGACAAGGGAGACGGTCTGATAGCCGTTGTTATCGTCGCCGCCCGTGTTGCCGGCCTTGATGAACCACTGGATATAATTCGCGTATTCTTTGATCATCCACTGGGTGTCGCCGCCCTTGCCCAGGATGGAGTAATGTGTGCCGGACGCGTTGCCGGTGGAGTACACGTCAACGTCCACCGTGATGTTGTCGGTCAGCGAATACGCGCTGTTGGACGTGAATCCGACCCAGCCGGACAGCGCCTTGCCGCTGTAGCCGAAGATATCCCTGTAGACGTACCCGTCCGCGGCTGCGGTCGCGCTGCCGGGGTGGACGGCGTCCCCCGCGATCTGCTTGACTTTCGCGAGCGGCGTTCGGATGGACTGATCGACCCAGTCCCACTCAAAGCCGCCCATGGACATCGGATATTTGTCGAAGATCTCGGTATAGGCCCCCCAGCCGCCGCCTGAGTTGCCCATCGAGTGCATGTACTCGCACAGCACGGCGGGTTTGCTCGCACTGGCGACCGTGCCGTTCCAGCTGGCCGCGGTCGGGTACATCTGGCTGATCATGTCGTAGGGGGCGCCGGAATCGAATTCGCTGTGAATCGGGCGGGACGGATCGCGCGATTTGATCCACGAGGCGGTGTACGCCTGGAAATTCGCGCCGCCGCCGGACTCGTTGCCGACCGACCACACCACGACGCTCGGATAGTTCTTGTCGCGCTCGACCATGTTGGCCTCGCGGTCGCGCAGCATAGGCCCGTAGGCCGCGTCGTTGGAGATGTCGCGGTTGCCGTGGCACTCGATGTTGGCCTCATCCATGATGTAGAGGCCGTATTCGTCGGCCAGATCGTAGTAGCGCGTGTCATGCGGATAATGCGCCATGCGGATGGCGTTCACGTTGTATTGTTTCATCAGTTCTATGTCGCGTCGGATCAGACCGAGCGTCAGGGTCTTGCCTTTGTCCGGGTTGATCTCGTGGACGTTGACCCCGTAAAACAGGATGCGAGAGCCGTTGATCAGCACGCGCCCGTCCGCGCCGGTTGTGAAGATCATCTCGCGGAAACCGATGCGGATGGCCGTCACTTCGTCGCCGCACTGAAGGACAAGGTAGTACAGATTCGGGTGTTCGGCCGACCACGGCTTCGCGTTTGGCACATCGAAGCTGAAATCGATCTGCGCGCCTTCGTACGACAGGTTTCTGTAGCCCTGCCCGAGCGTGAGCGCCCGCCCTGTCGCCGTCGGCGTCGTGATTGTCTGGAATGTGCCCGTCTTCGCGCCGCTCGCGAGGAGCGCGGCGCCGTCGTAGAGCTTGACGGACACGGGCTTGCCGTCGCGCCCCGCCGTCTGGCCGCTCCGCGAGAAATCGCGCAGGAGGACGGACACGTCGAGTTTCCACGCGCCGTCGTAGACGCCGGGGCGCGCGGGCGTCGTCTTCACCTCGAAGTCGAACAGATCGACCGTCTGGCGCGCCGCCAAGTAGACGCTGCGGAAGAGGCCGGACAGATCGAGCATATCCTGGTCCTCGAACCAGCTTCCGTCCGACCAGCGTATGACCTGCACGGCGACGGTGTTGGCGCCGTCGTAGTCTATGTAGGGCGTGATGTCGAACTCATGCCGCGTCATCGCGTCCTCGGAGTAGCCGGCGGCGTGACCGTTCACCCACAGATAGAACGTGTTCGCGCCGTCGAAGTTCAGGAACACGGAGCGGTTCGCCGTTTTCCATTCGGCGGGCACCGTGAACGTCCTTCGGTAAGTTCCTACGCCGTTGTACGCCGCGGGCGTATTCGGAGCGCTTGCGCTGTTGCCGTACCCGCTCCACGGGTATGTGACGTTTGTGTAGATGATCCTGTCGTACTTGAACGTACCGTCTTCGTTCCAATTCACCTGCCAATTGCCCGGAACCGCGATGCTGTCCCAGCCGCTGTCGTCGAAGCCGGGTTTTTCGAAATCCTGCTGGACGCCGCCGCCGGGCCACGGGCGGACGCTTGGATTGGCGGCGAAGTGGAATTTCCACACGCCGTTTAGCGATTGAATGAACGGAGAATTGGATGTGACCCCTTCGTCGGAGAAGGGTGTGAGCGTGTGGTGCGCGATTGCGCTCTCCTCATCTGCGTACGGGTAATAATTCGCGCGGGGGTTCTCGCTGCCCAGCGCGAACGTGCCGAGGCCCGCCGCGCCGGTAAACTCCTGCCCTGTAAACGTCGCCCCGCCCGCCGTCTCGGCGAGACCCGTCAACGGCTCGGCCAGCAGCGGCGTCGTCACCATCGTCAGCGCCAGACACACCGCCAGCCATTTCCCAATCTTACCTCTCATATTCAATGGCCCCTTTCTCCCTCTTGTCTAGCCCCCGGCGGCCTGTTTGTTCTTAAACGCGCCGATCAGGTATAGTACGGGGAGCACCAAACCGAGCACCAAGCTTTGGACGCTGAAATTGATGACGTTGCTCACCACGGAGAGCGCCGTCACGATGATGCCCATGACGATGCAAGTTCGCGCCTTGTCCGACCGTTCGGCGTACAGCACGCCGAAGATGCCGGCCACCAACTCGACCGCACCGCCGATCAGAGCCAAAATGGCCGCCGCAACGAGAAGACCGCCCACGCCCAGGACGTTGCCGATGAGACTGCCAAACAGAGCGATGAACCCGAAGAGGATGCTGAGCGCGCCGCCGATGATCATGAGAATGCCTGTGACCCGAAGAAATTTCCTGCCATCCATGTATTCCACTCCTTCCGATTTTGCTGGGAACAGAATCAGTGTACCATGGAAAGCTCTTTTATGCAATCCTTTTGCCAGATTTGGTCACATTTCAGGCCGCTTTTGGGGGTCGCTCGGAATGCGGCGGCGGACATAAAGGTAGCTGCCGGCCGAAATCACGATGCCGGCGGCCCAACCGAGGCCGTAGGAGTAGAACATGGCGTCCGGACCGAAAAACGCCGCCAGAGAATAGGCGGAGAGCACGCGCACCAGCAGCATCGACACCAGCATCGACACCATCGGCACCACGGCCCGCCCGCTGCCGCGCAGCACGGCGTTGAGGACGTACAGCACCGCTTGCAGCACAAAGAACGGCAGCACCGTCCGCAAGAAGACGACGCCCATCCGGATCACGCTCTCCTCGTTGACAAACAGGCTCATGAGATCCCCGCCGAACGGCAGCGCCAGCACGCCAATCACCGCCCCGTAGCCGCCGGCCATCAACAGCCCGGCTCGCAGGCCGCGCCGCACGCGGTCGAGACGGCCCTGCCCAATGTTCTGGCCGGTAAAGGTGGTCACGGACGTGTCTATACTCTGGATCGGCATCGTAGCAAAGGTATTCAGATGGTTGGCGCCGGTGAATCCGGCCATGAACAGCGTGCCGTACTCGTTGATGAGCCGCTGCATGAACACGTTGCCCAGAGAGAACAGCGACTGGCTGATGCCGGTGGGCAGACCGACGCGCGCGACGTGGGCGAGCAGCTTTTTGTCCACGTCGAATTTCAGCAGCGTGAGATGCAAAAACGAATACCGCCGGTTGATGTAGACGATACCCGCCACCCACGAGAATGTCTCGCTGATGACGGTGGCCACGGCCGCGCCGACCACCCCCCAGTGGAATAAAAAGACAAAGATCAGATCGAGCACAATGTTCATCCCGCAGGCGAGGCACAAAAAGAGAAAAGGAACCGTCGAATTGCCCATGCTCTGCAAAATCCCGGCGTTCAGATAGAACCCGAAGGAGCCGAGAAATCCGGGGATGACGATCATCATATACAGACGGGCCATCGTGAAGGTGTCCCCGGCCGGCACGTGGAGCAGACGCAGCAGCGCGCCGGCCAGGGGCAGGCTCACGGCCGTCAGCACCGCGATGATCGGCAGTAGCAGCGAATAGACGGATGAGACGAGCCGGCGCACCTTGCCTAAGTCCCCCGCGCCGTAAAACTGCGACAGCAGCACGGAGGCGCCGAGACCCATGCCCGCAAACAGAGAGGTGATCAGCGTGACGATGGGCACCGTGGTCCCCACGCCGGCCAGCGCCATCCCGCCCACGGCCTTGCCCACGACAATCGCGTCCACCATGCTGTAGAGTTGCTGAAAGACGTTCCCGGCCAAGATAGGCAAAGCAAACACAAGGATATGCCGTCTGGGGCTGCCCACCGTCATGTCGGTGGTGCCGCGGGCCTGATTGGAAATCTCTTCCATATCCACTTTCCTCCGTCCCCATGGCACGCCGCTCCTTTGCGCGCGGACCGGGGACTTTTTTGAAACCCACCCGGGGTGTCGCGTCGCGTCACACGCTGTGCGCCAACGACGCCATGCCGGCGCGCAGGCCGGCCAGCAGGGCCTCTGTGTCCGTCGGCGTGTTCTCCGGCGAAAGACTTACCCGCAGTACGCCCGCGGCCACCGGGCCGGGCAGCCCCAGGGCGCGCAGGCCTTCGCTCCGGCGGCCCCGGTGGCAGGCAGACCCCGTTGACACATACACGCCGCGCTCCGACAAAAAGCGCAGCATGACCTCGCCGGGGTACCCGGGCAGGGAGACGCTCAGAATGTGAGGCGCGTCGTGTCCGGGCAGCAGCACGGCCCCCGGCAAAGCCGCGAGCCGCGCGGCCAGTGACTCTTTCAGTGCGTTCATGCGGGTCGCGTCCGTCTGCCAGGTCTGCGCGCGCGCCGCCGCCGCCGCGCCGAACGCGCACAGCGCCGGCATTGCCTCCGTGCCGGACCGAAGCCCTGCCTCCTGGCCGCCGCCCTGGACCACCGGTGCGAGGCGTACCCCCGGCCGCCGCCACAGCGCGCCCGCGCCCTTGAGTCCGCCGATCTTGTGGGCGGACAGGCTGAGCAAATCGACGCCCAGCACGTGCGGCCGGCTCTCCACTTTCAAAAAACCCTGCACCGCATCCGTGTGGATCAAAACGTCGGGCGCGCGCGCCCGGATCTGTGCGGACGCCTCGGCCACTGGGCCGACGGTGCCGAATTCCCCCGCCACGAGCCCCACCGACACCAGCACGGTGTCCGGCCGCAACGCTCCGACCAGCGCGCCGGCGGAGATCCGTCCCGACGCCGGCGGCAGAACGGTGACGTCAAACCCTTCGCCACCCAGTGCCTCCAGCGTCTTCAGCACCGCCGGGTGCTCCAGCGCCGTCGTGACGATGTGCCGACCCCGGCGGCGGCGCGCCTGCGCCGCGCCGCGCAGGGCGAGGTGCACCGACTCGGTGCCGCCGGCCGTGAAAATCACTGCCTCCGGCGCCGCCGCCAGCGCGCCGGCCACTTGCGCGCGCGCCGTCTCCAGCCGCCGCCGCGCCGCCCGCCCGGCCTCGTGCAGGGAGGCGGGGTTTGCCCAGTCTGTCTCCATGCACGCAAGGGCCGCCTGCAGCGCGGGCGGGCAAGGTCTCGTGGTTGCGGCGTTGTCCAAGTAGTGCATGCATCGTCGCCCTCCGAGGCCGGCTCCGCGCCACGATACCAAGCGGACCCGGCGTCTTAATCTTACGATTCTCAATCTGGCGCGGTCCGGCGCCGGCGTCGGGGCGCGTCAGATCTCCGCCGTCGTCTTGACCGTCGTCTTGCCGGTGCCATTCTTTATGCATATCCGGTAATCTCCCGTTCCACCCCGCCGGACCGCTGATTGCAGGAGTTATACACATTATCCCCCAAGTTGTCCCACAGTATTATGTAAACTGGGATTTTTTGGGATGCATAGAGGCGTTATTCCCCAAATCCCTGCGGGGGCAGGGGCTTGGCCAGGGGCTTCTCCGCTGCCGCGCGGGCCAGTTCCAGAGCGGTCTCGTAGACGGCGTCGAAGGGGCGGCCGCGTTCGAGCTGTCGGTCAGTCTCCGTCAGCAGCACCCGCAGTGTATCCACCCCGGCGTAGGCGGTCTCCGTCAGGCGGTACCGCTTCTGGAAGAGCCCCAGGGCCCAGCGGGTGTAGGCGTCGAACGTCTCGTCCGGCGTTCCGTAGAAGAAACCCAGCAGCGCGAGGCGCTGTTCCAGCCCCAGCACCCGGGCGGAGCGGGCGGTGGGCAGCACCGCCGCGCCGGCGGACAGGGGCGCCAAGGTCTCCTCATAGGGACGGTACTGCCGCTCCGGCACGGGGATGTCCGGCGTGATGCCCTCCCCGTCGTAGGCCATATGTTTCGGCAGCAGGGCGCGCAGCGCCGTGACAATGGCCACCGAGTCGTCGCTTAAGTTGAACACATACTGGCCGCGGCCCTTGCCGTAGGTCTGTGCGCCCACGAGGGTCGCGAGCTCCAGGTCCTGCAGCGAACCGGCGAAGAGCTCGGCGGCGCTGGCCGTGAATTCGTTCACCAGCACCACCACCCGGTTGGGCGTCCACTGGCCGGCGCCGGTGGACTCAAAGAGCTCGGGGAGCCGGTTCTTCCCCTCGACGGCGAACAGGATCTCTCCGGCCGTCGGGACCATCGCGTTCAGCATGTTGTACATCACCTGGGTGTCGCCCCCGCCGTTGTCCCGCAGGTCGATGATGACGGAACGGATCCCCTCGTAAGGGATCCGTCGGTAGGCCGTGGTGAAGGCCGCGAAATCCTCCAGTGTGCCGAAACCGGATATGGAAAAATAACCCACGCCGTCGCCGAGGTCCGAGTAGGAGACGTTGGAGGCCTGCAGCGCGGCGCGGACCACCGTGAAAACGCGTTCCGCCGTCTCGTCCGCCCGGCGCACGCCGAGCGTGACGGACGTCCCCTCCTCGCCGCGCAGCAGCTCCGCGGCGGCCTGCCACGGGAAGAGGGAGATGTCGACGCCGTCGATCCGCACAATTCGGTCGTCCCCCCGGAGCCCGGCCTCTTCGGCCGGACTGCCCGGCTGGACGACGTCGATGTAGAGGCCCGGGCCGCGGGTCGCGTCGACTTGGAGCCCCACGCCCACGAAGGGTTGTCCCGTCGGGTACTGCCGCTCGAACTCCGCGCGGGTCAGGTAGCGGGAGTAGACGTCGAGGTCTTCGTACATGACTGACACGAGCTTGTCAAACAGAGCGGGGTCCTCTTCGATCAGCGCGGCCAGCGCGTCGCCCAGCGGCCACTCCGACTCGCTGTCCAGCGCGTACAGAGCGATGATCTCGGAGAGTTGGGTCAGCGTCTCCAGCCGCCCTTCCCCGCCCGCGTCCCCCGCGCCTCCGTCCCCCGCCGCCCGCGCCGCCGCGCTCAGCGGCGCGGCGCACAGCAGCAGCACCGCCAACCAAACGGCCACCACCCGCCGCCCCGCGGCTCTGCAACGCACAATGCACAGGAAATTCTGCATTCTCAATTCTCCATTCTCCATGGGGTGAACCGCCCGCGAAGACGCGGGCGGTTCACCTCTACATGCTCTCGGGCGCGGAGATGCCAAGCAGCGTCAGGGCGTTCTTCAGAACCTGCCGGGTGGCGCCGGCCGCCGCCAGCCGGGCGCGCGCCGTCTCTGCCCCGGCGCCGCGGATATGGCAGGCATTATAAAAGCGGTGGAAACATCCGGCCAGCTCGACGGCGTACCGGTTGATGGCGGCCGGCTCGAAGGCCTGCGCGGCCTGCCGGATCTCATCCGGGTAGCCGGCCAGTTTGCGCAGCAGCTCCCGCTCCTCCGGGGCCGTGAGCCGCGCCGCGGCCGGGACGTCCGGCGCCGCCGGCGTGAGGCCCTCGCCCGCCAGCAGTTTTAGCAGACTGCAGATGCGCGCGTGGGCGTATTGGACATAGTAGACGGGGTTCTCGGCGTCTGTTCGCACGGCGAGATCCATGTCGAACTCCAGGTGGGTGTTCGATTGGCGCTGGTTAAAAAAGAAGCGCGCGGCGTCCACCGGGATCTCGTCGAGCAGGTCGGAGAGGGTGATGGCCCGGCCGGTGCGTTTGGACACGCGCACCACCTCGCCGTCGCGCGTCAGGCGCACAAGCTGCATCAGCACAAAGCGCAGCCGCGCGGGGTCGATGCCCAGCGCCGCCATGCCCGCCTGAAAGCGTAGCGTGTGCCCGTGATGGTCCGCGCCCAGCACATCGACGGCGAGATCGAAGCCGCGCTTTTCAAATTTGTCCCGGTGGTAGGCGATATCGACGGCGTAATAGGTGTAAAAACCGTTCGATTTTTGCAGCACGTCGTCTTTGTCGCCGCCGAACGCCGTGGCGCGAAACCAGAGCGCGCCGTCCTTTTGATAGGTGTGGCCCCGGGCGGTGAGCAGGTCTATTGTCTCCTGCACATACCCGCTCGCGTGCAGTTCGCTCTCTGGGAACCAGCGGTCATAACGGATGCGGTAGCGGGCGAGATCCGCTTGCATCCGTTCGATGTTCTTCGGGAGACCGAAGGCGATGAGCGCGTCGCGCCGCGCGCGCGGCGGCGCGTCCACATAGGCGTCGTCGTGCGCCTCGGCAAACGCCTCCGCGACGGCGCGGATGTCTTCGCCGTGGTAGCCGTCCTCGGGGAAGGGGCAGGCGTCCGGCCCGCGGCGCGCCTGTAAGTAGCGCGCCTCCAGCGAGGCGCCGAACAGCTCGACCTGGTGGCCGGCGTCGTTTAAATAAAACTCGCGGGAAACCGCGTAGCCCGCCGCGTCCAGTACGGCGGCGAGGGTGTCGCCCAACACGCCGCCGCGCGCGTTGCCGATTGTCATGGGTCCGGTGGGGTTCGCCGAGACAAATTCCACCACCACTCGCCGGCTCCGTCCGACGTCCTGCCGGCCGTATGCGTCGCCCTCCGCGGCGATATCGACGAGCACGGCGTCGTACCACGCGTCGGACAGCCGGATGTTGACAAAGCCCGCGCCGGCCGTTTCGACGGACGAAAAATAGGAGCCGGCCGTCTCCATCCGAGAGACCACCGCCTCCGCAATGGCGCGGGGCGGCCGGCGCAGCGTCCGGGCCGCCGCCAGGGCGAAGCCCGTCGCCCAGTCCCCGTGGGCGGCGTCCCGCGGCGCCTCCACCTCGGGCGCGGCGGCGCCGGGCGGCAGCGCGCCCGAGGCCACCGCCGTCTCATAGGCGGCCGTCACCAGCGCCGCGAGCTGCGCCCTGGCCGCCTCCGGCAAATTTGACATGTTCATCTCTCCCCTGCGTCAGGTCTGTGCGGAGACTAACGTGGGTTGACCTGCAACCCACAACCTAAATTTTTGTTTTTTGTTGCCGCTTCGCGGCAACAAGGTACTACAGTGCGGGCGCTCCGCGCGCGACACGCGATTTGGCGGCGTTCGCTGGCTCAGTGTACGCCGGGTTCCGAGACCACCACGCGGATGCGGTTCTCGCCGGTGAGGGCCTCGCCGACGTCGATCTCGTAGTCCACCTCAATCTGTCCGCCGGCGTCGTCCAGCCGGGTCTTCACACGGCGGGCGCTCACGCCGATGGTCAGCGGCCCCTCCTTGGTGTCGTAGTGAGAGAAATGCCGCCGGCCCTGTTCGAACACCATAAAAGAGCAGACAGGGCCCGTGCGCGACAAAATGACCCGCCCGTCCGCCACCCGCAACGTGGTGGTCGTACCGTCGAGCCCCGTGAGCGGGCTCTCCTGATAGGTGATCAGGTAGTCGCCGTCCTCACGCGTTAGACGCCCGAGCGTGATAAGCTCGATCCCGTCTTCCTCTTCAAATTCCGGGAAGCCCTGGCTCCCCCGGATAGAAATGATCACATGTTTGTCCATGCCACCCATTGTACCACACCCGGCGCGCCCTGTCCACCAGCAGAAATCGCCTGCCGGCAAGCGGCACATCTCGCACCGTCTGCTCCCTGCATATACACGGCTCTTTTGAAAGAATGGCCTTCTTCTCTCTTTCCCCGGTTCCTGAACCGCTCAAAGGCCCCGGCGTCCTGAGGAAGGACGCCGGGGCCACACATTTTCGCCGGGTTCCGGCTTGACAGAGTGCAAAATCCCCATTATAATGAGTATGATAAAAAGAGTAAATTAGAGTAAGTTTCACCACTGGTTAGTTGTAACTAGCTGCGCCCGTCGACGGAACCGCTTTTGGTATAACGTATAACGGAACGAGAAGAAAGGGGCACTCGATAATGGATAAAAATGGAAAATCAGTGCAGGGCAAAAAAGGCCTGGCGCGGCTGCTGGAGCTCGGCGCGCGCAAAAGGGGGCTGATCATATGTTCCTGCGCGCTGGCGGTTCTCAGCGTCGCGGCGTCGTTCGCGCCGTTCATCGCCATCTACTATATCATACGCGAGCTCGTCGCCCACTTCGCCGACTTGGAGGCGCTGGACACGGCGCGCATGGTGAGCCTCGGCTGGCTCGCGGCGGACAGCGCCGTGGGCGCGATCGCGCTGAACTTCCTCGCGCTGATGTGCAGCCACCTCGCGGCCTTCAAGACGCAGTATGAACTGAAGCTGGAGTACGCGGCGCATATCGCGTCCCTGCCGCTGGGCTTCCACAGTGCCAACTCCACGGGCAAGCTGCGCAAGATCGTGGACGAGAACATCGAGAAGCTGGAGGGCTTTGTGGCGCACCAGCTGCCGGACATGGCCGGCTCGTTCGCCATGCCGGTCATCACGATAGCCGTGCTGTTCGTGTTCGACTGGCGGTTCGGGCTGGCGAGCCTGGTCCCCATCCTCGTCGCGTACTTCATCCAGATGGCGGCCATGGGAGGCGGGAAATCAAAGAAGTTTATGAAGCAATATCAAGATTCATTGGATGAAATGAGCAACGCCGCCGTGGAGTATGTGCGCGGCATCTCGGTGGTCAAGGCGTTCAACCAGACGATCTTCTCCTTCCGCAAATTCCACCGGATCATCACCGACTACGGGCGTTTCGCCAAAGAATACACGATCTCGTTTGAGAAGTACATGGCGGCGTTCATGACCATCATCTGTCATGTGTATGTGTTCTTGATCCCCGTGATCATCCTGATCGCGGGCGGGGCGCGGGATTACGCGGAGTTCGCGCTGGCGGCCATATTCTACATCATATTTTCCTTCTCGCTGGCGACGCCGTTTACGAAGCTGATGTACGTGTCGTCGCTCAGCATCCAGATTTCCGACGGCATAGAGCGCATGGACGGGATGCTGGCCGTGCGGCCGCTGCCCGAGGCGAAGCATCCGAAAACGGCGGCGGAGTATACGGTTTCCTTCGAAAATGTGGTTTTCTCCTACGGGGGCGGGGGTGAAAACGGCGGCGGAGACGAAAGCGAGAGCCAGGCGGCCGCGCTGGGCGGCGTGAGCTTCACCGCCAGGCAGGGCGAGGCCACGGCGCTTGTCGGCCCGTCCGGGAGCGGCAAGTCCACCATCGCCCATCTCATCCCGCGCTTTTACGACGTGAGCGGAGGCGCTATCAAGATAGGCGGCGTGGACATCCGCGACATGGCGAGCGAAACCCTCATGTCCATCGTGGGCTTTGTGTTTCAGGACGTGTTCCTGTTCAAGCAGAGCGTCGCGGACAACATCATGATAGGCGACAAAAACGCCTCGCGCGGGCAAGCCATAGCCGCCGCCAAGGCCGCGCAGTGCCACGAGTTCGTCGAGAGGCTGCCGCAGGGCTACGACACGGTGATCGGGTCGAGCGGCGTGCACCTTTCGGGGGGCGAGCGCCAGCGGATCGTCATCGCGCGGGCGATTTTGAAGAACGCTCCGATTCTGGTGCTGGACGAGGCGACCGCGTTCGCCGACCCGGAGAACGAGCAGAAGATCCAGCTTGCGCTCTCGGAACTGATGAGGGGCAAGACCGTCATCATCATCGCGCACCGGCTTTCCACCGTGCGGGGCGCCGACAAAATACTGGTGGTTGACAGGGGAAAGATCGTCGAGGAGGGCTCGCACGAAACGCTCGCCCGCGCGGGCGGGCGCTACAGCCGCATGTGGGAGCAGTACACCGGCGCGATGGGCTGGACGCTTGGCGGGATCTCCGCCGAGCCCGCCCGCCAGGACAAAAAAATGGAGGTGGCCGCGAATGTTCGGAATTAAGAAACTGCTACGGCTGTCGGACGAGGGCTACAAGGGCTTGAAACGCGGAGTGCTCGCCGCGGTGCTGTCCAACCTCTGCATGTTCCTGCCTTTTGGCATTGCCATTATGGTCATCTCCCTGCTGCTGCG